>JAIXPR010000159.1 GCA_027486155.1 Pseudomonadota bacterium
ATTTTCAACTCGATATGGTATCAAAGCTGGTCAAAGCTCTCATCTCCCTTCGATACGACGTCACCGTGACAGGTTTGGAGACGATCACCCAGCGCAAGGGAGTTCTTGTTATTCCAAACCACCCGGCCGAGATCGATCCGGTTATTCTCTCGACCTTTCTGTGGGATCTTCTGAAGCCTCAACCGGTCGTTCTGGAAACGATGTACGAGCTACCGCTCCTGAAACCTCTCATGAAGTGGGTTCGCGCTATTCCGATGCCCGATATGGAGTTCGACTCCGGCCCCTACAAGCGACGCCGCATTGAGCGGGCGCTTGAGGACGTAAGCGACCGTTTGCGCCGAGGGGAGAACATCCTCATATACCCATCGGGAAGACTCTCGGTTACCGGAGAGGAGCGGCTTGGCGCAGCCTCCGGCGTGCAGACCATCCTACGGAACTATCCGGACGTGTTCGTCGCGGTCGTTCGGATTAAGGGGCTCTACGGTAGTATCTTCTCGAAAGCGCTTACGGGGGGACATACTCCCGATGTTGGAACTACCCTGAAGGAGGGGCTCTCAATCCTGGTCAAGAACCTGCTGTTTCTCGCCCCCAAACGAAAGGTGACGATCGAGATAGTAACCAACCCTTCGGATCTTCCCCGATACAGCGATGCGCTCAAACTTAACCGATACCTGGAGAGCTACTACAACTCCCCCGCTCCCGAGACCCCAACATTGGTTCCCCATCTCGTCTGGAGTAATGAGGTACCTCGGCTTCCCGAACGGGCCGAGGAGAATCATTCCTACGATGAGATTCCCGAAGCGATTAAAGAGAAGGTGCTCAAACATATCGCCCATGTCGGAGCGACCGATATCAACGCTCTGACCACCGAGACCGAGCTCGGGGATGACCTCGGCCTCGATTCACTCACCGTCGCCGAACTCCTCCTATGGCTCGATCGAGAGTTTGAGGCGCACGATATCGAACTGAGCGAGCTCGTAACGGTAGGATCAGTTCTTCGCGCGGCCGCTGGACAACTCGGCTCAAAGACTCCGAAGAGAGAGTATCGAGTTCCTGGAGTGTGGTTCTCATCGGTCGAAAAGCGGCCCATTCCGAGACTACAGTCAGCCCCTACCCTTGGAGAGGCGTTTCTCCTTGCCGCGAACGTTATGGAGGATCTCCCCGCCATCGGGGATGCTCGCTCCGGCGTCCTCTCGTGGGCGGAGGTCAAGCTTCGTGTCATTATCATGGCACGACACCTCGCCAAACTTCCCGATACGCACATAGGGCTTCTCTTTCCCGCCTCGGTAGGAGGCTCCCTCGCCGCGATGGCAGCGATCCTCGCTGGCAAGATTCCGGTATTCCTCAACTGGACCTCCGGAAAGCGGGCACTCCTCCACGCGTGTGAAACGACCGACCTGCGCACAATCCTATCGTCCAAAGCGTTCCTCGATATCGTGCAGACCGACCTTGAGTTCCTCGAGGATAAGTTTGTTTTTCTTGAATCGCTTCGCGAGCAGCTCACCACGCGAGACAAGATCGCCGGTAAACGATTAGCGAGGGAATCTCTGCCGCAGCTCTTTGAAGCTTTTGGGGTCAAGAAGCGGTCATCAAAGGATCCCGCTGTTGTACTTTTTACAAGCGGATCCGAGGCCCTCCCTAAAGGGGTGGTGCTCACGCATGAAAATATCCTCTCAAACATTCGGGGAATCCTCGACGCGTTTCCACTCAAACAAGAGGATGTTCTCCTCGGATTCCTACCGACCTTTCACTCATTCGGATTAACCGTGTGCACCTTGTTGCCTCTTCTCACCGGACTCCGTGTCGCGTACCACCCGAATCCAAACGAGAGTAGGAAGATCGCGAAGATCGTCAGCCACTGGGGAGCCTCAATTATCGCGGGAACTCCGACCTTCCTGCGGTCTATTCTCCAAGCTGGACAACCGGACCAGTTCGCCACGCTCAGAACGCTCATCTCGGGGGCCGAACGCGCCCCCGAGGATCTCTTCGAAAAGGTGAGAAACATCCCACATCCGGTCGAGGTCGTAGAGGGGTACGGAATCACTGAGTGCTCACCCGTTGTGAGCATGAATCGCACCGGAGAGCCTCGGGTCGGTGTCGGACGTCCACTCATGGGCACTACCATCAAGATCGTCAACCCAGTATCCCTTGAAGAGCTCCCCCCTGGAACCGATGGGCTTATCCTCATTCATAGTCCGAGCGTTTTCCCCGGATACCTTGAGCCGAAGCTGAACCCTTTCGCGCAGATTGGTGGTGTCCACTACTACAACTCGGGAGATATCGGGCGACTGGAAAACGGATCGCTCGTCATCACCGGTCGTCTCAAGCGCTTCATCAAGATAGCGGGCGAGATGGTAAGTCTCACCGCCGTCGAGGAAGCGCTCCAGAAGCACACGCCATCGTACGACGATGCCCCATCGATCGCGGTACTCGCCCGTGGAACCGAGGGTGATGGCCGCCCTACCCTCACCCTCTTTACCAGCACCCAGACTACAACCGAATCGGCGAATAAGATTCTTCGGGATTCGGGTTTCCCTCACCTTGTCGCGATCTCTCAGGTGATCAAGTTGAAGGACCTTCCGCTCTTGGGAAGTGGTAAGACTGATTATCAAGCGCTCAAGGGGATGCTGTAGCCAAGCCAAAACTTCGCTGACGATGGCGAGGACTCTCTCTCAAAGGATACTTTTACAAAGAGGTCAGCGAGGACGGAGAGGGTCTCTCTCCCTCTCTCCCCCTCTCCGTTCTCGCCGCTCTCTTTGTTTACATAGACATACATCGCATCGGTAAATCTAGTATCGAGAGAACACGAGGAGGATTTTGATGCTCGCGTCAGACGTACACGTCAGCGTCAGCGACTAGTCCTCTAAAAATCGAAGAGCAACCAAGGAACCGCCTTCACAGCACGAGATTTTTTGTCTCGCTTCCCTACCAATCACGGTAACGCCGGAACATCTATGACCGTCACCCCCTTTCCGTGTCGGCCAAGATAGGACATGACATCCGCCGGGCGAATGACAACGGACGCGGTATTCTCCATCGGATGACATTGCATGAGCGGCGCCTCCGCCAACGCGCGATCCATAAAGGCGGTGACGAGTCCGTCCGAGTCATTCACCAGAGCCAAAATCGTAACGGCCCCAGGTTGTACGCCGAGCTGACGCTCTAACCGGTCGGCCGAGGCAAAGCTAAGTCTGCCCACTCCAAGGAGCTCAGAGAGGCTCCTCAAATCAACACGGATCTCCTCGCCTACGGTCACGAGAAAATATCGATCTCCCTTTTTGTTCCTGAGAAAGAGATTCTTCGCCCCCATCCCAGGGACCCCTCTCATGTGGAGGGCCGCCTCCTCGCAGGTTGCGACCGGGGGATGATCGTATCGCTGAAACTCAATCGAATGCTCGGAAAGCGAGACACACGCCTCCTCGGTAGTCCGAATCATAAATCGCTCCCAACCATGGCAAAGAATCGCTCCAAGTATTGCCCTTGAAAGGAGATAGTAACCGGTCGGGAGCTGCCGCTCTTGAGATCGACAAGCCAGAGCGTGTTGTGGGTAATAATGGGAATCTGGTGCTCTCGTAAGGTCTTCACGCAATCTCCCTCAGGATATTTGAGCAGCGAGTACCTCACACCTTCGGGATCGGGAATGTACTGCGCTTTTCGGAGAATTAACTCAAGTGTGTCATTCGGTTCCCTGTCTCTCAATTCAGCCATAGCGAGATCCACCGAACATGATCGATCGTGACGCTGCGCGAAGAGAGCTTCGACCTCTTCGAGAAGGTCCTTCGCCGACTCTCCCGCGCCGAGCCGACACTCTAACTCTAACGCCTCGCCGTAGCTCAGGGAGGTCGTCGGACGATCGACACCGCGTTCAAGGACATACCGCGCGCGAGCATCCCTCCCGTATATCTCTCGCAACCGCACCTGCACAACCTCATCTGTTTCCTCGTAGGGGAACTCAATCAATTGAAAGACCCCAGGCGCTATCTCCTCAGCCCCGGCCCACATAGCACAAGCGATCTCCTCCGCCTCGTCATGCCGCTCAACGAACGAGTGGCAGAGGGAGGGAACGACCGCGCCGTCACTCCACTCAGCGATCATCTGTTGCAGGGAGGGCATGACCTCTGGTCGAGCAACGCGTCCCTTTCGATTCCACGGGAGACTGGTCGTCTGAAGGGTTGAGAGAGCGGCTCGCAGCTCCTTAACAACGGGGTCATTCTCCCCCTCAACCTCACTTGCAG
>JAIXPR010000289.1 GCA_027486155.1 Pseudomonadota bacterium
AATGGTCCCGAGTTAGGCAAGCGTATCGCGACGGACCGACGCATTCCGTGTGTATCCGCGACCGGCTCGTGTCGGATGGGTCGCGATGTCGCTAAGACCGTCGGCGATCGTCTTGGGCGATCCATCCTTGAGCTTGGCGGAAACAACGCGGTGATAGTGATGGATGACGCCGATATGGATCTCGTCATGCCCGGCGTGCTTTTTGGCGCGGTTGGAACGGCGGGGCAGCGGTGCACAACGATCCGTCGGGCGTTGGTGCATGAAAAGATATATGACACCTTTGTAGAGAGGATGACCGGCGCCTATAAGCAGATTCGTATCGGAAATCCACTTGAAAAGGGTGTCCTCATGGGGCCTTTGGTATCTCCGTCCGCTGTTGAGGCATATCGCGCCGCCATGGCGCGAGTTCCTCAGGAGGGGGGAGAGATCCTTTGCGGTGGAAAGGTTGTTTCAGGACTTTCCTCTCCGCTTTATGTAGAGCCAACGATCGTGAAGGCTCACGCAAAGATGGAGCTTGTGAGTGAGGAGACCTTTGCTCCGATTCTCTACGTCATTCCATTTACATCGGTCGAACAGGCGATAGCGCTCAACAATGGGGTGCCCCAAGGGCTCAGCTCGGCGGTCTTTACGGGTAATATCAAGGTGGCTGAGCGTTTCCTCTCCGCGTCAGGTAGCGATTGTGGCATCGCCAATGTGAACATCGGAACGTCGGGTGCTGAGATCGGTGGCGCTTTCGGTGGAGAGAAGGATACCGGGGGAGGGCGTGAATCCGGCTCTGACTCATGGAAACAGTACATGCGTCGTCAGACAACGACTATCAATTACGGCGATGACGCTCCGCTCGCGCAAGGAGTTGTGTTCGGGTAGGGGAGCTCCTCGAGCACAAGATTTTTAGTTCCGGGTACGTTTGCGTTCACGTTTACGAGTACGTTCACGTTGGGGGACCTCGCTGTCCTGAGGGGGTTCCGTATAGAGGGTAACTACCTAAATACTCTAGAACATCCGTTTCGCCGGTCATGTTTCCATTCCCGGGGCGGTGTGCTAGAAAGATGAACTCTAGTCACTAGTTAGCCCTGGTGCTGGAATTGGTAGACAGGCATGATTCAGGGTCATGTGTCCGTAAGGGTGTGGAGGTTCAAGTCCTCTCCAGGGCATTCCTTATATTCCCCGGTTCGCGTGTGATGGGGTATATTTAGGGAGGTGGTGGATCACGGCTGACGCGTAGGAGCGAGCCCCTACGACAAGCGAGTCGGTACCGTCGCTACTTTTTGGTTACGTCGAAGGACTGTATGAAATTTTCTCGCACTTTTTGTTTCGCTCTTTTGGTGATGGCGTGTGTCATCGTGAGCACCAGCGGATGTGACCGTCGGCCTCGACCTTACGGTGGGCTCCCCCTCGATAAGGATGCTGCGCCGATTAATCCTCAAAGCAACAATCAATAGCCCCTCACAAGAGGTGGTTAGCACGCTTGGTACAACCCTATGGCAGGAACCGTTCTCGCCGAATGTGAAGCGCGCGGCCACGAGCAGGTAGTATTCTTTAACTATCCAGAGGTTGGCCTTAAGGCCATCGTCGGTATTCACAACACGGTGCTCGGACCAGGGCTCGGTGGTTGTCGTATGCGCCTCTACCCGAATGAGGCCGCCGCGATCGATGACGTGATGCGTCTCTCAGAAGGGATGACCTACAAGAGCGCGCTTGCGGGGCTTCCGTTGGGAGGCGGTAAGGCGTGTATCATCGCGGACCCAGCGATGAGAGATGGGCGAGAGGCTCTATTCAAAAAATTTGGTGAGTGTCTGAACTACCTCCAGGGGCGCTATATCACCGCTGAGGACATGGGCACCTCTGTCGCCGATATGATGGTGATGAAGGCTGTCTCCAAGCATGTGGTTGGTACCGATCCGAAGCTTGGTGGCGCGGGAGACCCTTCACCGTGGACCGCGAAGGGCGTTTTTGTCTCCATGCAAGCGGCCGCGGAGCGCGTATTCGGTGATGGTCGATCCCTTGCGGGTAAACGTGTCGCTATTCAAGGTGTAGGGCATGTTGGGATGTATCTCCTCGGTTATTTGACAGAGGCGGGAGCCGATGTGACCGTTACGGATACCAACGCGCACAATCTCACCGAGGCGTCGTCAAAATACGGAGCGAAGGTTGTTTCCCCAGACGCTATCTATGATGTTCCGTGTGACATCTTCGCGCCGTGTGCCGTCGGTCAAACGGTTAACGCGACGACCTTGCCTCGGTTGTCGTGCAAGATAATCGCTGGGGCCGCTAACAATCAGCTCCCTGATCGCTCGGTGTACTCCACCATCAACGAGAAGGGCATTCTCTACTGCCCCGATTTCGTCATTAACTCCGGGGGAGTTATCTCCGTCTGCGCTGAGGTCGCCGCGCGTGGACACAATACCGAATGGATTACCGCGAAGGTGAACGATATCTACGCTACGACATCTAAGGTGCTCG
Organism: Pseudomonadota bacterium; assembly: GCA_027486155.1. Taxonomy (GTDB): domain Bacteria; phylum Bdellovibrionota_C; class UBA2361; order UBA2361; family OMII01; genus OMII01. The sequence continues at coordinate 2,464 of JAIXPR010000289.1, forward strand.
ACGAAGCGGCGCGCCGCGATAGATTCACTGAAGAGGTTGCGGTCGAGCTCGCGAAGGAAGTGATTAACGCGGCTAAGAATCGAGTACCTCAGTGAATCGGCGACCCACCTCCGCCCATCCAGCGTCAGAGCCCTTCAAGCTCTCCACGAAATTCGCGCCCGCGGGTGATCAGCCGCAAGCTATCGCTCAGTTAACCGAGAATATCCAGAAAAAAGTGAGGTTCCAGACCCTCCTTGGTGTGACGGGCTCAGGAAAGACCTTCACGATGGCTAACGTCATCAACAAGATTAATCGCCCGGCGCTCATTATCGCGCCAAATAAGACGCTAGCTGCTCAGTTGTACGCTGAGTTCAAAGAGTTCTTTCCCGAGAATAGAGTGCGGTACTTCGTCAGCTACTACGATTACTACCAACCTGAAGCGTACGTTCCCTCAACCGATACGTATATTGAGAAGGACTCCGCGGTAAACGACGAGATCGATAAGATGCGGCATGCGGCGACCAAGGCGCTCCTGGAATCCCGTGACTCAGTGGTTATCGCCAGCGTGAGCTGTATCTACGGACTGGGTGCTCCAGAGGATTACTTCAAGTTGATGCTCTACCTGGAAAAGGGGGACAAAGCCGAGCGCGAGAAGATCATCCGGCAACTTGTGTACATGCAGTACAAACGCACGGACATCGACTTTACCCGCGGCACATTCCGGGTTCGCGGGGAGAATATCGATATCTTTCCATCCGACCAAGATTCGGCCGCGATTCGACTCCTCTTCTTCGGGGATGAAATCGAGGAGATTCGGGAGATAGATCCCTTAACGGGAGGCACCTTACGCAAGATCGACTCGTGTACCGTGTATCCCGTGAGCCACTTCGTGACCGATCGAGAGGCGGTTGATAAAGCTATCGTAACAATTCGCCAGGAGCTCAAAGAGCGATGCCGTGAGCTCGTCGTTGAAGGAAAGGCGCTCGAATCTCAACGCCTGGAGCAACGCACCCTGTATGACCTGGAGCTTCTCGAAGAGATCGGATTCTGTCCCGGTGTTGAGAACTACAGCCGCCACTTGGCGGGGCGCCAAGCGGGTGAACCACCAACGACCCTCTTAGATTACTTTCCTGACGATTTCCTTCTGATCCTCGATGAGAGCCACGTTACCGTTTCGCAAATCGGCGGTATGTATCGAGGTGATCGTGCTCGTAAGCAGACCCTTGTGAATTTTGGATTTCGTTTGCCGTCCGCTCTTGATAATCGTCCGTTAAACCTTGATGAGTTTTGGGGGCGAGTAGGGCAGACCGTCTTTGTGTCAGCGACGCCGGCCGATTTTGAGCTTGAGAAGAGCGAGGGAATCGTTATTGAGCAGGTCAATCGACCTACTGGTCTCCTTGACCCACAAGTGACGATTAAGCCCGCCACTCACCAAGTTGATGATCTTATCACTGAGATGCAGGCGACCATCGCCAAGGGGGAGCGTGTGCTCGCTATTACGCTCACCAAGAAGATGGCGGAAGATCTATCGGCGTATCTTCGAGAGGTTGGAGTGCGGGCGCGCTACCTCCACTCTGATATCACCACGATTGAGCGAGTGGAGATCCTTCGGGGACTTCGTCGAGGTGACTTCGATGTGCTTATCGGCATCAACCTCTTGAGAGAGGGGCTCGATCTGGTGGAGGTAAGCCTTGTCGCCATTCTTGATGCCGATAAGGAGGGCTTCCTCCGTTCAACCCGCTCCCTCATTCAGATTATGGGACGAGCGGCTCGAAATATTAACGGTCGCGTTATCCTCTACGCGGATCAGATGACCCGCTCGATGAAAGAAGCGATCGCGGAGACCGATCGTCGACGAAAGATTCAAGCTGAATTCAACAAAGAGCACGGCATCGTTCCTCGAACGGCGACTCGATCCGAGCAGATCGCGCTTGGGGATGCCGCGGTTGAGGAGGCGGTCGGCGAGAGCGCTCCTAAGTACGGTGTCGTGGTTCCAGAGGATCCGAAGGAGCAACAGAAACTGCTCGAATCCCTCAAGAAACAGATGTTCGAGGCTGCCGCTCGTCGAGAGTACGAAAACGCCGCGAAGTTACGGGACACGATTAAAGCGATCCAGGAGGACCTCTTGAAGCGCTAAGCGCTTATGGTTCTCATGCGTCTGGCCTCACCCTTCCTGATCTCACATAGCTTTCGGATATCGCCGCGGATCGGAAGTCCTTTCAATTATATACCCTCTTCGAGTGACCCCTCGCTATGGGTGACCCATGAACACCGTTACACCGACGGTCTCTCCGAAAGATGGATCCTCAAACGGAATAGCGAGTCCTTGCGCGGCCCGTCCGTTAATCTCCACTCCTCGAACTCCTCGCTCGACTCCTCCTTCGTTTCTCACCTCCACGTGGAAGGTTCGTCCCCCTCTCTTGTAGGAGAATGAGAACTCCGTCCATGAGCCTGGAATCCGTGGGTCTACAAGGAAGTGGTTCGGATGTACCTGGAGTCCGATGATGTGTTCCAGACCCGCTTGATAGAGCCATCCTGAGGAGCCGGTGTACCAGCTCCATCCCGCGCGTCCCCTGAGGTCTCCTTCAGAGTAGACATCTCCACACATCACGTATGGTTCCGCCTGATAGGTCTCAACCCCCTCAGTTGTCGCCGTGATGTTCACAGGATTGATCAACTCAAAGAGGTCCAGCGCTGCTCCGCCACGACCCATCATCGCGTTAGCGATGATGAACCACGCGGATGCATGCGTGTACTGTCCGCCGTTCTCACGAACCCCAGGTGGATATCCTTTGATATACCCCGGATTCTTTTGGCACTTGTTGAACGCAGGGGTCAGAAGCTTAATAAGCTTGCCTTCACGATCAACAAGGAAGGATTCGGCTGACGCCATCGCCTGGTGCGCTCTCTCTTGAGGAGCCGCTCCACTGATGATCGACCACGATTGCGCGAGTGAATCGATCTTACACTCGTCATTAGAGGCGCTACCGAGGGGCGTGCCATCATCGTAGAAGGCCCGTCTATACCACTCACCATCCCACGCGCTCTGCTCTACCGCCACTCGCAGACGCTCGGCTCGCTGACGGAGGTCGCTCGCGGTCTGATGGTCACCTTGCGCTTCAATAATCGGCGCGAAGTGTTTAATGACCTCGATCTGGAACCATGCCAGCCAGACGCTCTCGCCCTTACCATGACGACCGATCTCGTTCATTCCGTCGTTCCAGTCCCCACATCCGATCAGTGGAAGCCCGTGTTCTCCCACGGCCTCAGTAATCTTCAAGGTGCGAAGACAGTGATCAAGGATTGTGCCCTCGCCACCGTTCAGCTCTGGAATGAAGTAGGTCTCCATCTGTCCCTCGGCGAGCGGAGCTCCCCGTAGGAACGGCACGGTCGTGTTCAGAATGGAGTAATCCCCAGTGGTTTCGATGTAGCGGCTTACCGCGTACGGCAACCAGAGAAGATCATCCGAGATCCGTGTTCGCACACCACGCCCAAGGGGAGGGTGCCACCAATGCTGCACATCGCCCTCAAGGAACTGGTGCGCCGCATGCAGGAGGATCTGCGCGCGTACCATTTCGGGCTTAATCGGCAGGAGCGCCAATGAATCCTGCAGCTGGTCGCGAAACCCGAGCGCTCCACCACTTTGATAGAACGCTGAACGACCCCAGATACGACACGAGAGTGTCTGATAGAGGAGCCAGCTATTCATCATCAGGTTAAAGGATTCGCTTGGAGTCCGTACCTGGATGGTAGAGAGGAGGTCCTTCCACATCGTTTGTACGGCGTGGAGTTCAGCTCGTTGGGTCGCGAGGCTACGGAATCGAGAGGCGTCACTTCGGAGCGCGTCTATATTCGGAGACTCCCCGATGTAGAACTGCACGGTGCGTTCCTCTCGAGGCTTCAACACGACGCTAATGTGGATAAGCGCGCACGGATCGATCCCGGCACCGACCTTGCCGCTGAGCTTGATCGGTTTCGCTTTGCCAGGGAAGAAGGTCGCGGCGGCACCTCGCTCAAGTGCTGCTGGTCGCTTCAAATCACCGTTTCGTCCAATAAACTCAGCTCGAGAGCCCGAGTAGCCGACAATAGGCTCACTGCTTCCGACGGAGACCATACGGCCAGCGAACTCGTTGTTGTAGTGGTTTACGGCCGTCATCGCTTGAGCCGTTCGGTCAAAGGTCGTGGTAATGAAGCGGTAGGTATTCTCACGCGTCACGCCAAGCACGAGGTCAGCATAGAAGTAAAGCTCTAGCTTTTGCTCGCTGCCCTCATGGTTCGTGAGGGTGGCGGTATACCACTTCACTTTATCCTTCGTCGCCCCGGAGAGAACTAAGCGAGAGGAGACTCCCGAGTTCGTGGTTTCGAAGGTTGAGAATCCAAACTCATGATTGACCTTGTACTCGAGGCCATCACCGGCTGGAGATGGCGTGAGCGACCAATAATCACCGGACTCGGAACGGCGCAGGTAGAGGGCCTCACTCGATGGATCGAGAACAGGGTCGTTGCTCCAACTTGTAAGACGATTCTCTCGACTGTTCTCGGACCAGGTATATCCAGCGCCCGAGTCGGTTACGATAAAGCCGAACGAGGGATTCGACACCACATTCGCCCAAGGAAGTGGGGGTCTCACCGCGCCCTCGCGAGG
>JAIXPR010000110.1 GCA_027486155.1 Pseudomonadota bacterium
TCTTATCTTACGTGCGGGCAGGGGCCGCCACTCTAAGTACCCTCCGTATGCCTCTACTCAAGAAGGGATGGTGCTGCTTTCGAGTGTGCTTCGAGGTCCTAGTCCGATCGCTGAGATTATCGCGCTCATGCATGCATTCGTAGTAAGCTGTCGGTACTTGTCCGTCAACGCCCTAACCTCTACGGATTAGCGTCAACAATAGCTCCCGCGCGTTGCTTATCAGAGCAGGTCGCGTACGATGCGCGGCTTTCGTTTCTCTAGCTCTTTGACAACGTAGTCGGCGTCAGTTCCGACATTGGGTAGTAGCGATTCATGGCTCTTCATCGACCGCCTCGGTGGATGAAGAGCCGTGGAGCAACACACGGTTTTTTGGCCAATGACAACTACTGTCGTTAGGCCTTCCCCGTTGCACATCAACCCCACACCACTAAGTGAGCACCACACCCAAGAAAAAGAAATTGCAGCTCGCCTGCATCAGTGATCTGACCGGCAGCATGGTCCCATGCTTCCGCGTCGTTCAACGTAACGTCATGAACCTCGTCCGAGACCTCGGACAAGACATTCCTGGCATCGAGATCGCCATCGGAGCGATCAAGGACTACTGCGACCAGAGAACCTCCTTCCTCTATCGCGAAGTCCCCTTCACCACGAACGCGGGCACACTGCTCAAGTTCATGGAGGGCCTTGAAGGCGGTGGGGGCGGCGACGCACCCGAAGCCTATGAATATGCCCTGCGCAAGGTGTCCCAACTGCCGTGGGACGAAGACGCCACGAAGCTTGTGCTTCTCATCGGCGACGAAGTCCCTCATGCGGCGAGCTATCCGGGCAACACCCTGAAGCTCGACTGGAAGAAAGAGCTGGACACGCTTGCGAAAGCCGGCATCACCGTTCACGCGGTGCAATGCCTCGGCAATCGCCATGCGGACAGCTTCTACTCCACGGTGGCGCGTAAGACCGGCGGAATCCACTTCCGTCTCGACCAGTTCTCGCACATTGACCTCCTCATCCGCGGGGTCGCCGCAAAAAGCGGCGGCACCATGTCGCAGTTCGAAGAGTATGTGCAGAGGATGGGCGACGGAAGCCGGGTTTACGGTATCCGCGAGATCGTGCGGCAAGTCACCGGAAAGGGCGTGGCCGTGGACCTCACGGCTCAAGACGACCTTCCCGAGGAGCTTCGCGGTTACGACATCGAGCCCACGGCGCGCGGCTGCTTCCAGGCGATGCACGTCGAGGGCGAGCCCAGCATCAGGGACTTCGTCGTCTCGATGGGCATTCCGTTCAAGAAGGGCAAGGGTTACTACCCGCACGTGAGCCGGCCGGAGGAGATCCAGGACTACAAGCAGTTCGTCCTGCGGGATGACCGCACTGGGGCGTTCTTCACCGGCGTCGGCATTCGTGACCTGCTCGGCCTCAGCCATTCAGGTACCAGCCGTGTTCGGCAGAATCCGTTGCCCGGGTTCACCCTGTTTGTGCAGAGCACCTCCGTCAACCGCAAGCTGCGCGAGCCGGAGTTCCTCTATGAAACAGGTGGGGAGGAGAGCGAGATTTAACCCTCGCCGCCATGATCGGGGAGTGGGAGACGAAGCGCGTAACACATGCTTCTCTCCTGCTCCTCCGATTTGGCTCCTGTTGATTGTTTTTGTGTATGGTTTTTATTACTGCTTCACGGCTCGCTCTTTCGTTCGACGCCTGTAAGGAATCTACTTGTGTCGGAGATACATGGGCACCATAGAGCTTACAGCCCATTTTTTTGACACAGCAAAATACTCACAAGTTCCACCAGTATAACCAATACAGTCGACTAAAGTTACATAGCGTCGCTCGCTGTGTTACGATCGACTTTGAGGACCGTGAAATAATAGCATCGAGTGCTCGCTCGAACGAGAGACGACAAGCCCCGGGGTCATCGGTAGATTTCAAGGAGGAGATGTATAATAACGTGGACTTGAGAAACGAAGGCCAGAAGACTTCCTCCTACGCTCTCACTAGCTTCGGTTGAAAGGCAAGCGGCTTGCCCGCCATAGCTCGCTAGAGCGCAGGCGGGAACGCTTCAAACCTCAGAATGAGTGCTGAGATCATAAGCCTCGCACAAAAGTGATAAGTCGCTACATGCGCAGAAGTAGTGCGGGGCCAAAAATATGGGTAGCGCTTTACTCACAAGTAGGTGTTCCATTTAAGACGGGGCCTCCTGGTTTTTCACGGACCGAGGCCTCCGCGTTACCTAACGAAGAACTCCGCCCCCCGAATAACGTAGTTGCCTGCCGACAGAGGCATGGGTAGCCTGCCGTGGAGAACATCGGCCTTTCGCCTGTCGCGCACGTGTTGTTTCGATGTTTCGCGATACCTCTCTTCAGGAGCCAACACCAGTGTCCCCCAAGTCAACCATCTATCACTTCTCAATCGAGCTCTCCGACACCGACCGTGGTGTGTATGAGTCGTTCAAGGTTCCGACGGCTCTGCACCCTTCAGAGAGCCTTGAGTTCATGGTAGCGCGGGTGGTGGCGTTCGCCCTTGAGTACGGGGAGGGGATCTCGTTCTCTCCGGGTATCGGTGCCACAGAGGATCCCGCAATCTCTATCAAGGGGCTGGATGGAAGCGTTACGGCGTGGATCGATGTCGGCGCCCCAAATCATGATCGGATACATCGCGCTGCGAAGATTGCCGAACGCGTCGCCGTCTATTGTCACCGTTCAGCGGATGTTGTGTATCAACAACTCACGCAGTCTCCCATCTTTCGAGGTGATGAGGTTGTCTTCCGCTCATTCGATGACGGTTTTATCTCGTCGTTCGCGGCCACCCTCGATAGGCGGAA
>JAIXPR010000103.1 GCA_027486155.1 Pseudomonadota bacterium
CATCAACGAAATCACCGCTAGGGCGCGACGACTTCATGACCAATACGCTCAGAACGAATGACGTAACCAAACAATACGGAGGCCGAAAGGTCGTGCACGGGGTGTCGATATTCGTAAACGCGGGCGAGATCGTAGGACTTCTCGGACCAAACGGCGCTGGAAAGACAACGACCTTCTATATGTGCGTCGGCGTGGTGGCACCCGACACCGGGAGCGTGACTTTAAACGGTTCAGACGTCACGAAACAACCGATGTACGCGCGAGCTCATCTCGGTATCGGCTATCTTCCGCAAGAGGCCTCCGTTTTTCGAAAGCTAACGGTACGAGATAACGTTCTCGCTATCCTCGAGACCATGGCGTTCCCCTCCTCACAAGCTCGTGAAGCGCGCCTCAAGGAGCTCCTGGAGGAGCTTGGACTTTGGGGACTGCGTGACAGCTTAGCCAGCGCCCTCTCAGGAGGAGAACGCCGTCGTGTGGAGATCGCGCGTTGTCTCGCCCGAAACCCTCAATTCATCCTGCTCGATGAGCCGTTCGCGGGTATCGATCCGCTGGCGATTAAGGACATTCAGGAGTTGATATCCTCATTACAGAAAAAAGGGATAGGGGTACTGATCACCGACCATAACGTTCGAGAGACCCTCGGCATCTGTACTCGCGCCTACATCCTCGTTGATGGCCGAGTCCTTGAGGAGGGAACTCCTTCCGCCATCGCTAATTCTGAGAAAGCGAAGCGGTACTACCTCGGCGGGGACTTCCGGCTGTAGCCTCCCGGCCTCCCGCCGTACCGGATCTAAACAGATCCAGGCCTCGGGTGACCTGAAACTGTTCGAAACACCGCTGTCCACGATCTAGAGCCAAACAAAGGCTCCCCCTGCCAACACACTGAAGAATCTAACTTTTTAGCTCCACACCCTTATGTCCTGGGCATATGTGATCGATTTTTGCATAGGGAGGACACTTTTCTACGTTCGATCGCCCCCACTTTAGTCATCTATTAATCGAGGGACTGCTCTAGAATGGCGTCCCATTGAGGCACACAGGACGATATGGGTTTAGAAACAAAGCTCGTTCAAAAGATGGGGCAGTCACTCCTGATGACCCCTCAGCTTCAGCAGGCTATCAAGCTGCTCCAATTAGGGCGGCTTGAGTACAAGGAAGCTATTGAGCGAGAGCTCTTGGAGAACCCAGCTCTTGAGGAGGCCCGAGAGGAGATGCACGCGCACGGACTCCCCGCTCCGGAGCAGCAGCCGAACGAACCCACTATTCTCTCCAATCCAAACACGAGCGGCACATCTGATGAGTCGTTGGGCAACAGCGCCGCCGTCGAGCCTAAGGCGGACTGGGATGATTTCTCCGACGCGTTCACCGATTACCGTGGCTCAGCCTCGGCGAAGGGACAATCGGACTATGAGGATCGCCCATTTCAAGAGGTCGCCTCATCGGCCGGTGAAAGCCTGGAGCAACACCTCCTCAACCAAGTTCGTCTCCATGATTTCTCTCCTCAGGACAGGGTAATCGCCCAACATATCACCGGCAATCTCGATCGAGACGGATACCTTGAATGCTCCCTCGAGGAGCTTGCGGCGGCGACCGGCTATGACGTGGAGGACGTCGCGATGGTCGCTGACACCCTTCGTTTCTTCGAGCCGGTAGGAGCGTGTACTCGTACCCTTCAGGAGTGCCTCATCACCCAACTTGAGTTTCGGGGGCTCGGAGATAGTCTTGAGTCCCGTATCATCAAAAACCACACAGATAAGCTTGAAAAGCGGAAGTATGACCAGATCGCGAAAGCGGAACGGGTGGCGATCGATGAGGTGGCTCGCGCGATAAAATCGATCCGTACGCTCGACCCAAAACCAGGTCGCGCGTATTCGGATGAGACGACTCGATATGTGGTACCTGACGTCTACGTACAGAAGGTTGGTAACGACTGGGTGGTAACCCTCAACGAGGAGGGTATCCCCCGTCTTCGGATCAGTCCCTACTACTCAGAGCTGTTACGAGAACCTGAATCCTCTCACAAGACCTATCTCACGGAACGTCTGCGCGCGGCTTCGTGGCTGATCAAGAGTATTCAGCAACGGCAACAGACGATCTACCGTGTTACCGAGAGCATCATGAAGTTCCAACAACCGTTCCTTGAGCACGGCATCGAGCGTCTTAAGCCACTCGTTCTCAAAGACGTGGCGGAAGATATCGACATGCACGAATCCACCGTAAGTCGCGTGACCACGGACAAGTACGTTCACACCCCGCAGGGGATCTTTGAGCTTAAGTTCTTTTTTACCTCCGGCATCAAAACCTCAAGTGGGGACATCTCCTCATCATCGGTGAAGGAGCGAATCAAAACCATCATCGCGGCGGAGGCTGGCGCCAACCCGATCAGTGACCAACAGATCGTCGACCTCCTCAAGGCGGATAAGATCGACATTGCCCGAAGGACCGTGGCGAAATACCGCGAGAGTTTGGGGATCTCCTCGTCCTCTCAACGGAAGAAGATTCTCTAAAGATAGTGCCTCTACGAGACTCCCTGATAGTCGGGTCAGAACCGATCGAGACATCAAAGTAGCTTGTTTTACTCAGCAAAGTAGTTTGTTTTACCCAGCAAAATAGATTGCTATTCACACCATCAACACATTAGACCCAGACGGTTATGTTGGACGAAGATCCTTCCGAAGATCACTATGAAGGCGATACAATGGGGACACGACCACCATTTCGAATGAGCGATCCGCGACCATCCACAAACCGATCATCACTTTGCTCTTTACTTTCCCAAACCGGGCTGGATAACCTTCAGACGTGGGCACGCGACACAAGCGTCGAGTCGTGTCTCGAATACGTGCCGAGCGAGGAACGTCTGTATCTCTCCACGTCCAAACGTGAAGTCGATATTTTTAAAATGTATAGTGTATAAACGGAGAACGTATGGCCGACTCAGCTAAGGTAATTAACGTAAGCATCGCATTTCTCAATATCGACTCAACCGACGCGATTAAGCAATACGCGACCGAAAAGGTAAAACATTGCGTTCAAAAGTTCGCTCACGCCGACACTGAGGCTCACATGGTGTTGAAGGTCGAGAAGACCCGGCAGATCGCGGAGCTCTCCATGCACCTCTCTGGTCATGACTTTATCGTCAAAGAGGAGAGTGATAGTCTCTACGCCTCCATCGATAAGCTCACGGACGCTCTGTCTCAACAGCTCCGTAAACACAAAGAGAAGGTAACGAAACACCATTGAACTCCCCGCTTCGATTCGATCACATAAACTCCCTGATTATCGTGACAGGGCTCTCTGGCGCGGGG
>JAIXPR010000165.1 GCA_027486155.1 Pseudomonadota bacterium
TCCCTCACTCTGCCTCCGATAGAACTCCATCTCAGCCTCAGTCAAATGAGAGAACGGGTCCGCAAAATTCCCCTCGGCGCCCGAATTCCTATCCTTCGTCATACTCCCCGGAGTATCGAGGTACCTTCCGTCGTCGTCGGGGAGTCCCGACCGATCTTACCCTGATCAAAGGCATTCTTGCTAAAGCGTTGGCCGGTAAGGGGATTGATAAAAAGATAGAGCGGTACGAGTTCGTTCTTCACTGGGACAAGATCGTCGGTGAGAAGTTAGCAGAGGTGTCTAAGCCAGATTATATCTCGCGCAAGACACTTATCGTTCGCGTTCTACACCCAGTGTGGGCACAGGAGTTCACCTTTATGAAGGCGATGCTCCTCCGTAAGTTGGCGCCCTATTTAAAGCGTGGAGATTTTGTCGAGGACATGATCTTCCGCGTCGGACCTCTCGAAGAGTAAAGAATAAAAAAGTGTTCAGCGGAAACTACCAGTTCCCGCCAAACCCGCTCTTCCCGTTGCGGAAGCTTTTTCCGCCGCGAAAATCACGAGATATCATCCCTTTCTGTTTCTTTTGTGGTTTGCGAAACGCCTGGCCTATCCCATCTTTATGATGCATGGAGAGATGCCCTGGTGTCGCCATTTCGAGCCACTCCAGTTCCTCATCCACCTCATGCGCGTTGAGGAGCAGCGGGAGGACCTTTTTTATCCCATTATCGTCGATGTACCCGATATTAAATCGAGAGCCGACGATGAGCGAAGAACCTCCGACCACCGATTCCTTTTGAAGAACGGCGAGGTGGTTTCCGGTCAACGGTTTGTAAAGGTAGTCGCCCGCTTCGTTTCGGCGGACGAATCGGAACACCGAGTCAACGTGAGCATCGATGATAGCGCGTGAGAGCCAGCAGGGCTGACGTTCCGCGTAGTGATTGCGGTCGGTGTTCGCGGAGGATCTCCGCTCGTCTCGTTGTGGAGCGGTTGTGGGGGCCTCCTCTGGGAGCTCAAGCCGACGACGCAGCATACGCTCGATGTCACGAGCGCGCTGAAAATTAACCTCGTCGATTCCAACCGCCATTCGCTGTTCGGAGGGGATACTGTGCGCTCGCTGGAAAAGGGATGCCTGTTTGATGAGGTCTGATCCCTTGTTGCTATCGGCGAGTCTCTCCCACTGCTTGCTGTCACCGGAGAGGATACCCCCCGCCTCTACGACGGCGGCGATTCGGATAGCGTCGTCCAAGATGGCGACCTGGTGGGTTCTCTGGTAATCCGAGGCCTTGACCAGGAGCTTACCGATACGGGCGTCGACTGGTAATTAGGCCACACGTCGTCCGAGGTCTGTGATGTGCCCTTGCGGTCCGGTGAGCCCTAGGTCGTAGAGTACCTTGTACCCGAGTCTGATATGTTTTTCTGAGGGTTGATCTATCAGGTGGTGATTAATTTTGGCGAACGGTATCGGGGTTGGGGCGGCCGCGAGCCTCAAGATCAGCGTTTCAAGGGGCATGTTTTGAATCTCTGATGGGGAGTGCGGTCGTAGCTCATTGAATGGCTTTCCGTGACTCACCACGAATCCGTTTTGAGTTCGTCCGACCCGTCCCATCTGTTGTCGGTATTCATCTTGGGTGATGTCGTCGATGATCAGCGATCGAACTCCCTCATTATCGAGTACGAGTCGACGAATCTTACCGGTGATAATTACCGCGCCCATTCCCTCAAGCGTTAAGCTTGTTTGCGCCGTGTTGGTCGCCGCGACGGCTTTGTTCGGTCTCGGCTCGATAGCCTCACGCTGCTGGTCTCTCGGCATCTTGCTGTGAAGGGGAAATACCGCGGAGCCCTGGGGAGCATCTTTCCGAACTTCGTAGATATGGTTGTTTATGTCCTTTACGCCGTAGTGAAAACTTAAAGGACTGATCCCTTGCTGAAGAAAGCGAACCGCGTCGGCTGATGGCGAAGCCCCCCGCTCAACCTCGGTGATGGTGTATTTCCGTCCCTCGACCGAGATGACGGCGGGGTTGTCGAGGTATTGAACTAATTGTTCCTTATTTGGGGTCGCGGTCATGATCCAGATCTTGGGGATCGGGAATCCTTGCGCTTCGCGCATCTTGTAAAATCCGAGAAGAACGATAGCGTTCGCTGTTCGCTCATGGAACTCATCGAAGATGAGCACGTGTTCGTCGGAGAGTGGGTTGTGAAGCTGTCTCGCGAGTTCATATCCCTCAGTCGCGTATACGATCTCCGACTTCTGAGAGACGCGACGCTCCAGGGAGTGAGCGAAGCCGATCGAATCACCCACATCTTCGTTCCTGGTTTTCGCCCCAAAGGCGGCGAGCTCGCTCGCGGGGAGTCGACGTGGACCGAGCACGGTGACTTTGAATCCCTCCCCATTAATAAAAGCGGGGGCGGTTGTCGTTTTTCCAGAGCCCGTTTCGGCGATGAGCAAGACTTTAGGCGCTTCGTGGGCGCACCGAATAATCTCAGCCTTGTGCTTGTAGATCGGTAAATCCTGGGCAGCTTTATCCTTTCTCAGTGGAGCCTGTGCGGCCGGTTGAAGGGTGGAACCGCCGAAACGCTTCAGAATTGTGGCGAGATCGTGTCCTGGATTGAAGGGGTAGTTTTTGGGGAGGGAGTGCTTAGGGGGGCGCGGGGGCGTTAGGAGTTTCTGATTGGGGTTCGGGGCCCGGAACCGTACCTTCTGATCAAAACGGGCTCGTCCACCTTCGAAATTGCTCATCGCCACCTCCGAAAACACACTACATAAATGCTTTGCGAACACCGACGAGGCTCGCGGTCCCTAAACTCATATGGTTACGGGGAGGGCGGAAAGGGCGTGGGCTCGAAAGAGTTGCTGTGCGACGCAACGTTGTTCCGTTGTAACTAAAAAGCGTTTTGAAACAAACATAAAAATCAGAGATAGAGAGAGAAATTGATCGGGGACATCCTGAGAGCTGAGCTGCGTTCTCCGCATGCCGTTGGTCATCCACCTGTGCGGTGTCGTTTTTAGTTTGAATCTGAATCGACGGGCATGAGCTGAGGGGGTGCTCCGTAGCTGGTAGTCACCGGCCGCATCAGGGGACATCATCGGTATTTCCGCTCCGCAGGCCGCGGTAGCCTTTCCCTGGCCTGTTGTCTCAAAGGAAGCCTTTGCTCCCCGTTTGTGCGGGCACTGGCTTTTAACGGGGGCGAGCCGTGTCTAAAGCCTTAAAAAGTAGAGCGGAACGTTATTTTCACCGACTTAAATTTGACTAAGTTTTGAGCAACCTGTATCAATCCACCATCACGTCTTAACGGTAGTTGTACTTTTTTCTGTTTCTCAACAGAGCGAGGGATTTCTTTACAACGTTTCCGCGAAGTTTGTGAAAAACTGCGAAGCAAAAGCTTCCCACGCCGACACAGCGAGGGGAGCTCGGTACAATCTGACCCGACACCATAGGAAGATGTCAGGCCTGAACGAGAACGTAACCGCAGGTAAAGATTCTCACGATGATTCATCATCGCGACACAGAGTGGCCCAACATCAGGCGGCCAAAATTCAGGGCCCTGAAGTCAGAACAAAACACAGAGACCTCTCCCTTAAGGACTTCCACCTTCCCTCCAATAAGGTGGAGCGACTTAGCCAGAGTCGCCAGGCATACCAAGCATGGATAGCAACGCTGGCCGAATCTCTTTCGCCCGAGGGTAAAGCGCTTGTCGCCACACCGTTCTTTCAGCACCTACGTGACGTCCCTCACTCAACCGTGGCGCACTCCCGTCTGTTCAGTCACGTTGATCTGACTCGATTTGATCACTGTATTCACGCGGCTCACAGCGTGCACGCCTTGAACCAAGGCGCCCGTTTGGGACTTTCCCCATATGAGACCAAGGTTCTTGAACTCGTGCTTTTGCTTCACGATCCTCATCGCCTCGGTTCGCATGCTCTCGATCGGGTGTTCGCGTCGATGCCAGGATCGCCGAAAAATTTTAGCTCCTGGTGGCCCGCTAACGATTTCCATGAGTATCACGGGGCTGTTGCCGCGGCTAAGGATCCAGAGGTGCGGAAGACCCTCGGTAAGTACTATGGCGACGTGATGGCTATTTTGACCCGGGACGATCGCCGACCTTTAGCAAATCGGGTTAAGGACTATGGTCAACTTCAGTCGAAGCTCACCGATCCTAGGTTGGCATCCCTAAAGCGTCTTGAGGATGAACTCGACAGGTGCTCCTACCTCAAGCTCGATTATCTTCGCTCGGGGTTCGATCCTTCGTTGATCTCCCGGGCGATTAGCGATGTCGAGCGTCACGA
>JAIXPR010000348.1 GCA_027486155.1 Pseudomonadota bacterium
ACCACAACAGCGGCGGTGACACCAAAGGCGAAGCTCCCTAAGGTGGCCGTCGGGTCAGCGGCCGAGGCGAGATAGACCCGACGCTGCACCCGAGCGACGGGGAAGATCCTTCCGAGATCGCCCCCTCACAGCCTCACCTATCAGCTGACTACAGATCTAAATATTCAAACCTCTAAGCTAGCAGCAGACAGCCTACAACAATTTGTGAGGGAGCAGATGCAATGTCATAAGGATCGGATCAGCCTTGGTACTCGTTCAGATTGACAACCAACTTCAAGCCGCAATCTGCTCAACTAGCGTTGGGTTAGGGTGACTTGCGTCATTATCCCCGTAGGTGGCATTGAGTCTAATCAACAAATCGCGCAGCAGCTCTACACACTCGATCCGCTGACGCTTCCAGATAATATGAATGTTGGAGGCTGGCAGGGCGCGGGCATTGACACTGAGAACAACCGGCCCAGGGCGCTTTCGGTGAGAGTTCGTTCGAGAAATTAGGCGTTTAGCCATAGAATTTCCAGATGCGTCGGTGCCAAATAAGTCCCGGATCCAATACGGCTGTTTTGTTATCGCATAATCCAGCGATGCAGCAAGGCTTCTCTTATCTCCAAATATGAAGCCTATTCCGCCTTCGGGTTGGCTAAGCTGCGCGAGCTTCGCCTTGATAAAGAGCACACAAAGTCCCCGAACAGCAGACGTCCATTGAAAGGTCCCCGCATCTCCAAAGGCACCTGATGTCTTGCCCCGGACCGTCACAAGTGCTTGAGGCAAGGCTGGATCTACATACCTTACTAACAGTAGTTGCACGTCCGCTTCCCCAGCAAACTCCAACTCGCACGTTCTTTGTTTCATAGGACATGCCCTTTTTTACTCAGTCGTTCTAACAACTAGTCTCTGAAGACTAAAATGTGTGGCAAATGCCAACTCAAGATTCATTGGGCAGGAGCGAAGACCTCTGATTCCACAGCCACCCAATGGATCCGTTTTGAACTCCGATTTCAAATCGGATAGTAGGAGCGATTTTATCCTCGGTCAAGATATTTTATCCGCTTGTATATTTTTAGCGATTTTTTACCCGCTTAAAGCAGTCGCAATCGACAGGTTAGCTCGCTCGAGCAATGAAAGGTTTCGCGATAACTGATTGCCTTAAAGCAACTTCATGGCTAGTAAAAACAGGACAAAACAAGAAAGAGTTTTACAAAGCAGGAGAGCCGATGCGGAAGCTGATCTACATGGCAGGGCCAGATGTTTTCCTACCCAATGCTCGAGAAATCGCTGAGAAAAAAAAATCCCTAGCGCTTTTATACGGGTTTGAAGGGCTACATCCTTTCGACAACGAGCTGGAAACTTCACAATTGCAGCCCCATCTAGCGGCTAAAAAAATCGCCGAGGAGAACTTCAAACTTATGCGGCAGGCAGACGCTATTATAGCCAATCTTACTCCGTTCCGAGGCATAAGCGCCGATGTGGGGACGGCATTTGAACTAGGCTTCATGATAGGAATGAACAAGCCCGCATATGGCTACTCCAACGCTTCCAGCACCTACGCCCAACGCTTGCAGGCCCTTGAAGGCCCGCTATTCATGAGCCCTGACGGCAACCTGCGCGACACTCAAGGAATGTCAGTAGAGAATTTCGACCTGTTTGACAATCTTATGCTAGGCATCCTTGCCCTGCAAAGCACGCCTCGTCTAATTCTAAACTCGACATCAGAAGATGGCATTTACTCTTGCTTGCAAGGGTTTGAGCGCACTCTTTCCTTTATGGCATCAGACCTTGCGCTCTACTAGAATTAGGGCGTGCGCCCCAACTTGAAAAATCACATCCAATTCGACGAATGTCCGTCTGGCCACCTTTAGGGGCATTCAACTTTCTTGGCGATAAAACGTGCAACCTGCTCTGCGGATATCTCATAGTCGTTGAAGGTTTTCGCAAAATGAAGACAAAGGCCTTTGATCGCATCCGGATCTGTCGGGAAAATCGAAGGGGCGGAGCACGCTTTTTTTAAGGCACGAGTCAGCCGAACTGCTACATTCTTGACTATCTTGAGGCGAACATCCTGCTCTTTTTCTGCTGCCGTTGTTGCCTCATTATACAATTCGATAACGTATTCTCTCTGAATCTCTGTTCGGGGCCACGAATCCCATGGGCAACCGACAGCACGTCCCACAATACCAACTTTCGAGCTCGGCGCCCGCGCAAATGATTCAAGCACCACAACAGGAATGTCTAATGCCTTCATGAGCATAAAATCGAACATGGAGCGACTACTCGCACCTCGACCGGAAGCGAAAATTAGTCCAACGTCCGCTTCAATCAAAGAAGATTTACTACCCGCCGCCTTTTGTCCATTCCCGAGCAGCGATAGTTCACCGCTCGATGCCTTAAACACTTCGTCATTGAGGGATTGCAATTCGAATGCGCCATCCAGAAACACGCCACTCGGATAAACAAACTTTCTCGATTCCATTGCTGAAGTATATCCTGAGATTCCCAGCAATCAAGTCAAATCACAGCCTAACCCAAGCGCCATCTACTTGTGAGCTTTTAACGACGAGTGGGCCGCGAAGTTCTCTTCCAGGGAATACACTCATGCTCTGCGCATGACAGGACCTCACCGATCCGTTCTGCCATTTTACCGCCACATGACCAATGATAGAGCGAGCCAAAGCCTTTCATATGCTTTTCAAATGAATGGTGCTCCTGCATTACCAGATGCTCAACATTTCGGCCACGGCCCCTTCTGATGTAGACTAACTTATTCCATGGAGAGAATAGGAACGGGGAGGCTATTTCCCTCAATTCAATCTGCGAAGCAACCTGAGCTGCATTTAACCCAAGCACAGCCGAGTCGGCTTGAAATGTTTGAGCCAAAAGCTCATACCGATACCGGAGATCAGACTGAACGAGATCGGCAAGTTCGAGCGTTGCACCCGGAAATGCTCCAAAAATCTCACTAGACTTTGGGAACATATACTTGATAGCAACGCCTCGCGCAGCGCAACGGAGAACCGCAGCCCTAATGTCTTTCTCGTGAAACTCCATAATCGGCATGAGGGAGTGCACGAAATAGAGGTCACCTTCCGTCAACTGGTCAGCTATTTTAAATATTTCGTTTTTGTAGGAATCTGGAGAAAACTGCTCTCGCAGTTTGCACAGCTCCTGCCCGGTCTTCGTGGGGATATAGCCGTTGCGCCAATACGACGGCTTTGGGAGGCGGGAAGCGTAAAGCACGGTTACCCCGAGATGCTTGGCGATCTCCTCAAGGCTCACCCCCGCAGCTAGCAGCTCTCTGATAATTAAGTCCGCTTCCTGCGGTGTTACCCTGTTATGACGACTCTGCTTCACGTGCTCACCTACCCTAGGAGATTACCACGAAAGCTTTCGGATAAAATATCCCTTTGGGGACATTTTAAATTTGATTAGGTCATCGCGGGCATATATTATCGAATACATTAAATTATTAAGCCATTAGAGTTGGTGCATGCAGGAACATCTGTCAGGCCTGTCTTTCGACGACGTTTTCATCCGCCCTTTGCGGACAGATGTAGATCCTACTGAGGTGTCACTAGCCTCTGAAGTATTTCGTGGTCATGTGGCGCAGCTGCCGCTTATCGCCTCGCCGATGCATACTGTTTTCTCTCACTCGCTGGCAAAAAAACTTGCGCGGTTTTCGGTTCCAGCGCCGATACCTCGAATGGATCATGCCCCACTCCAGTCAATTTTGACTACGGTCGATTGGAAACCCTTAGTTGTTGCCGTTAGTCCATTCGATAATGCTGCGGTAAGAGAGGCTTTGGATACGGAAACTATCGATTACGTTCTTCTCGATACCGTCGTAGGTCACCACCAGAAGATATTTCGCCTCCTCGACAGCCTTTCTACAAGCGACCTCGCGCGCGTGATAGTGGGAAATATTGCAACGGCCGAAGCTGCATCCGATTTGCTTCCCTACCGCCCAGCAGCTGTGAGAGTAGGCATCGGGGCTGGTTCAATTTGTACCACAGCGGTTGTCACTGGAGTCGGAGTACCGCAGCTTCAGGCTATCTCCGAAGTTTCGAGCGTCCTCAAGAATACGGACATCAAAATCGTTTCATGCGGTGGAATCCGCTCGGCAGGTGACATAGCCAAAGCAATCGCCGCCGGCGCCCATAGCGTGATGATGGGCAAAGCATTTGCCTCAACTACCGAAGCAGCTGGTCGTGTTCAAGACATCGATGGGGTGAGTTACAAATGGTACGAGGGTATGCATTACTCTTCTCTGGAATTTAACAATCAATGCTCTGGAAAAGGTTGGGACGCTAGCCTCGAGAATCTTCATCATCGAGAGCATCACAGAACAGAAGGAGTTTCTGGATTCGTGCGACACACTGGTCCCGTGGACACTTTGTTAGAATACCTTTCCAGATGCCTTTCGGCTTCTTTTGCTTTTGTTGGCGCCCGCGATGTCCCAGAGTTTCAAAGGAAAGCCGTCCTTCAACGAATGTCTCCCGCCGCATATGGGCATAGCCGTAGTCACGGGATTGACCAAATCGTTAAACGTGACGTTATAATGCAAGGGTAGAATAGCTGGAGCAAAACTGCATTTAATCTGACTAATGTTCTCGCAACATAGGTGCAAAGCCATGTGGATTTGGTAATAAATTAAAAATTAGCAGAAAAACTTCCCAGAGTGGCCATTTCTGACCTCTGTTCCACTCCCCTAGCAAGACGACCGACTCCGCTCAAAGAGCGCCTCAACAACCCCTTCGAGCTCCCCTTCAGAGAATTCGGAGAGCTTCGGCAGCAATTCCTTAAACGCCGTCACCACATGCGCGCGGTCACGGTAGACACCCGAGCGAATGCGCTGAACCACAACAGCGGCGGTGACACCAAAGGCGAAGCTCCCTAAGGTGGCCGTCGGGTCAGCGGCCGAGGCGAGATAGACCCGACGCTGCACCCGAGCGACGGGGAAGATCCTTCCGAGATC
>JAIXPR010000269.1 GCA_027486155.1 Pseudomonadota bacterium
CATCGAAGTACATCCCTTGCGGCGTCGCCTCGATGTTGACCGCCTGAAGGTCGGCGTCAGGCGAGAATCCGTACGTAAGAACCCGACGCTTCAAACGCGACGCGATCTGCCGCACGACCGGATCGTCCACACACAAGATGGCGAGCCCATAGAAAGGCACCGATTGTACGAAGCGGTTGAAGGACTCCTCCAGATCTCGGCGCGAACGATAGGCATTCATGTGCTCATCATCGATGTTCGTGACGATAGCGACGGTCGGCTTGAGAAGAAGGAAGCTGCGGTCACTCTCGTCGGTCTCGGCGACGAGGAAATCCCCCTTCCCGAGCCGCCCACCGGTACCAAGCGCCTTTACCTGACCACCGATTACGACCGTGGGGTCGAGATGCGCGGCATCGAGGATAACGCTACACATACTGGTCGTTGTCGTCTTGCCGTGAGAGCCGGCGACACCGACCCCGTACTTGAGACGCATTAACTCAGCGAGTACCTCGGCGCGGCGAACGATCGGAAGCTTGCGCTTCTTGGCCTCTCGGATCTCCGGATTGGTACCGGTAATCGCAGATGAGTAGACAACAAGCGAGGCGGATTGCGGAATATTGGACGCGGCGTGACCGATACACACCTGAGCCCCGAGCTGCTCAAGGCGTCGGGATACATCGGAGGCCTTCACATCGGAGCCGGAGACCTTGAAGCCGGATGTAAGGAGGATCTCAGCCAATCCTGACATCCCTGAACCGCCGATACCGATGAAATGAAAGTGTAATCCAGGGTTGTACATGCCTACCTATCGCTCTACGAAGTGCCCTGACAGAGGTACCATAGTGGAGGGAGTCATGGAAGAATCGACCGAGGAGTGATGGCCGAACCATGAGTAGACCGAGGGAATTCTCTGTGCGGCCCACACCACGACACCGAGGAGAGCGATACTAAAACCGATAAGGATCAGGGCCTTGGGAATTTCCGTAGTTTTCAGGCCCGGGAATCTTCGATTCCCGTAGTTTTCGAGTAGGTGCAGTTGCGCCACGGGGCGCTATCCTGTCATTATCACTGACGTTGTAACCTTTTTGCGGTATGTCGCCCCGTGGGTGTTAGCATAACAGAACTCACCGTCATCTTCCTGGTAGCGCTCGTTCTCTTTGGGCCTGAGCAGCTGCCTGTACTGGCGAGAAGCTTGGGTAAACTCACTGGTCAGGTCAAACGAACCTCAGACTCCTTGCGCCGAGAATTCTACAACTCCGTCTATCCTCCCGGTCAAGATATTCGCACGGCTATCGATGGCGAGATCCAGAGCTTACGCGCACTCAAAGCTGAGGTACTGGCTCCCCCACCTGGGGCGGTGAGTACATCTTCACGACCCTCGGTTTCAGAACCTCACTCCCGTCAGGGTTCTCTCTCAACGGAAGAACCACCCCCAAGATCCACCACGGACGTTGAGAGCGCATGAAGGAATACGATCCAACGCAAAACAAGATGCACCTCATGGAGCACCTCAGAGAGCTGCGTAAGCGACTCGTGATATCGTTCGCGCTCGTAACCCTTGGCGCCGTAGGGTGCTACTGCTATGCGGGCGATATATTTTCGATACTGTGCGCCCCCTTTTTTCAGGCTTTTCCGAATAGCCCCCTGATCGGAACATCACCAGCCGAGGCGTGGGTGCTAAAACTTAAGGTCTCCGTGGTGGCGGGCGCTTTCCTCATGTCACCCGCTCTCTTTTATCAACTCTGGCTCTTCATCTCGCCAGGTCTCTACGCCCGGGAGCGGCGACTCGTGCTACCGTTTGTTGTTCTCAGCACCGCTCTTTTTCTCGGGGGCGCTATATTTTGCTACATCTCAGTCATCCCCCTGAGCTTCGCGTTTTTTCGTGATGAATTCGTCTCTATCGGGGTAACGCCAACGATCCGAATCGGCGATCAGATCTCAATGACCCTCACAACCGTTGTCGGTTTCGGCGCGGTTTTCGAGCTGCCCTTGATAACGTATTTCCTCACTCGATTGGGAATTCTCGATCACACCACCCTTATTCGTTTCTTCCGACACGCCTTGGTCGGCATCTTCTTCCTCGCCGCGGTGATCACACCGCCAGATGTATTCAGCCAATTCCTTCTCGCCGTTCCCCTCACCCTGCTCTATACGCTGAGCATCGGAATCGCATATTTGGTGACGAGGCGTCGCTCGGCACACGAGCATAACCTGGCGAGAACATCCCCGGACGATGCCACCCCCGCGCAAGCCTAGCCCTTCGTAGCCCGCGTATTCCCACTCGAGATACACCAAGGTCTGCGAGGTTAGCCGCCTCACCACCAACTCCCCGCAGAGAAAGCAGCCCACTATCTCTCATATCTTCAATCTCTTAGGCCCATTTAGCCCCTCAGCCCCCTCGTCCTACGAGTTGCGCACGGAGTACGCGGGACAAACACTTTTCTCTCAAGGGAGCTCCAAGAAGTGCCGCTTGCATTCTCAGACTTAGGAAAGCCGTACAACCATGGAAAGAGGACACGACTTACAGGACGATAGCTGGAG
Organism: Pseudomonadota bacterium; assembly: GCA_027486155.1. Lineage (GTDB taxonomy): Bacteria > Bdellovibrionota_C > UBA2361 > UBA2361 > OMII01 > OMII01. The sequence goes on from JAIXPR010000269.1 coordinate 2,521, forward strand.
CCACGCGAGCGCGATCGTCGCGTCAACAGCGAGGATCCCGTCCAACCTTCCACACCTCGTCCGAGCGTGCTGGAACGACCTGATCGCCCCAGCCGAGTTTGTTCGACTCCTTGCTGGTCCAGGACTACCGACTCGAAGCCTGTTAAGCGCGGCTCAGATTCCAAAACTCGACGGACCTATCAAACAACCGGAGCTCTACGCCGCGGTTGATATCCTCGGCGTTAAAGCCTCCTCGATCATACTCGCCATTAATTGCATCTGCGAACGGACCCTCAATTCAGGCCCCGCAACACGTATTTGGGCACCCCTCTTCAAGGAGATGATGTCAGAGATCGAGATCGGGTATCACCTCGGCACAACGATCGAGCAGGTCGGTCATGAGCGCGGGATGCTCATCGGCTTCTCTCGCCTCGCCGGCCTCGCGCTGCTCCTGATCAAATCCCCAAAGGCGTTCACGAAATGGTACGAGAGGACGCAGGGCAAGAGCGATGATCGAACAGAGATCCTCAGCGTATTCGGCTGCGAGCCGTATCAGGTAAGCGCCATGCTGATGCAACAACTCGGATTGGGAGCGGAGGTAGCTCTCGCGACAGCATCCACACTCGGAGATCTCGACACGACGGTAGTGGAGCGTGAGCCGATACTCCACACGTGGAGGGCAACCTACCTCTGGCTCCATGCGCTGAAGGATGGAAACGACGCGCCCTCCTGCGAAACAGCTCGCGCTACCTTCGCCGAGCTGTGCGTCGCGCCAGGAGCTCGAGGCATCCCTGAGCACCTCGCTATCCTTCAGGAGCAGGTAGCCGAGGTGCGTCAGAATCAATCTCTGTGGACATGGCACCTTCCCCTTCCTTCCTACGAGGAAACCGCACAGGCGATCGTATATCGTGCAAAATCAAACGCATCCGGAACATCGTGGACGAAGGGCTTGGTCCTCCCCGAGCGCTAAAGCACCACGCACACCATCTGCCCTACGAGGATCTCGCTTAAAAATATAAATTTGTTTTGTTGACGCAAACGCACACCTTCAAGCACAATAAAAGATAGGTCGTGACTTGAAGGGTTCGGTCATTAAATCCCTCCCCATGTACTTAGCTTCCCTAATGACCGGATACCAAAGAGTGACGAACTGACACTGGGGCACTTACCTGGAGACAGGTAAGTGCCGTTTTTTTGGCTCGCGCTCCTGTTCCACCCCTTTTACCTTTTTCCCGAATCGCGCGAGTTCGCTACAATGCAGGGATGCGAAATCTGAACAAAACATATCCGCTCTCCCACCTTGCGGAACACCTCGGAGGAACGATCGTTGGCGACGAGCACCTCTCCATCTCAGGTCTATGTACCCTTGAGAGCCCGATCCCAGACAACATCACCTTCATCAGGACCGAATCCAAGGATACCGCTCTCCGAGCCCTCGGAAAGATCCCTTCAACGACCGCGGTCATCGTGCCTCAAGAGGTCGCGCCGGAAAACGCCATCGTCAATGGACCATCACTCATCCTTGTGAAGGAGAGCTATCCCGCATTCCTCAATCTGACACCGCTCTTCTTCGCCGAGGAGCGTCCCCCTATAGGCATCCACCCCACGGCATACGTCGATCCCACTGCTACGATCGGCGAAGGCGCCTCTATCGGCGCGCACGCCTATGTTGGCCCTCGCTGCTCAATCGGCAAGAATCTGATTATGCGCAGCCATTCCCGGCTGTATGAGGATGTGTCCCTCGGTGACGATGTGACCCTCTACAGCGGCGTGTCTATCCGGCATGGCACCAACATAAAGGATCGGGTCACTATCCACGACAATTCCGTCATCGGAGCGGACGGATTCGGCTACACCCCCGACCCGAAACTCGGTCTTCGCAAGGTTCCCCAGCTCGGTATCGTCATCATCGAGAGCGATGTTGAGATAGGAGCCAACACCTGCATCGATCGGGGCGCCTTTGGACCGACGTCGATCGGCCGCGGCGTGAAGGTCGACAACCTAGTCCAGATCGGACACAACGCAACCATCGGTAACTTCACTATCGTATGTGGCGGCTGCGGAA
>JAIXPR010000022.1 GCA_027486155.1 Pseudomonadota bacterium
CTTGCGAGAGAACTCGAGGGCTATTTTGCTTGGCGGTATCGTTCCTCCGGTCCTCGTGGCGTGCGCGCTAACCCTGACGTTTTACCGCGGCATGGAGATCGGCGGGGCCCCCCTTCTTCCCTACCTCGAAGTTGCCGCCTCCACCATCAGCGTCTCCTTTGGTGGCGAGTCCCTCTCATCTATCAACCCATCTGTCACAGGATGGAGCCTCTTCCTCTGCCTAGCGATTACTCTTATGTGCGTAGCGGAGCTAGTGCTGTGGCTGCGAGTCGGCTCGCCTGTGGCGAGCTTAGTGGGATTACTCCTTCTTACGCCCTGGGTCGCGGTGATCGTGCTACAACCCCACTTCATACTCCCTCGTTACTTTGTTATTCAGCTCTTCTTCGCCTACCTCCTCGCCGCTCGCTTTCTTGATCGTCTCTTTCGACAAGGAATAGTCGGATATCTCGTTGCGATATCGCTCATTGTGGCCTTTATCTTCGCCAACACTCACCACACCCTCACCCTTGCGCGCGTTGGCAGATCTCATTTCGTGGAGATATTTCAAGGGCTCACCGCGCAAGGCATCGAGAGAACGGTAACGGTGGGAGGGGATGAAGACTTCAAGAACGGTCTTCGTCTTGCCTACGCGCGCACGGTAGCCCCTCAAACCTCTCAGATCGTCTACATACGGAACTACCGTAACGCGGAGGCGCCACCCCGATTCATCGTAAGAGAAACACTTGAGGCATACGAGGTTTTCTCCGACGAGATGATCGGACCCCAAGGCTCGGCGTACAAACAGATTCAACGATACAGAGCGCCCCAATTAAACGGTTCTCACGTTACCGTCTACGAGATCGTGAGATAACCACGCGACCATCACCTCTTCGCCCAGCGATATGCCGCTCGAGCGGAACCCTGCCCTGGTAGCACTATCGCCTGAGCCTCTCGGAGAATACGTTGGTATCGCTTCTCGGAACCGGAGCTACGCGACCTTGGGGAGAGTTTGCGCGGCGCCGGAAGGATCGACGCCAGCGAAGCCGCCTCACGTATGTCTAGCTGATTAGCCGGTTTGTTGTAGTAGTAGCGAGAGGCCGCCTCAAGCCCATATATCCCCTCACCCCACTCGATGATGTTAAGATAAAGCTCCAGCGTTCGACGCTTTCCCCAGACCAAGCCAGCGATGGGTGCCATGCCAGCCTCTATGACCTTTCGAAGGTAACTTCGACCGGGCCATAAGAAGACATTCTTGACCGTTTGCATCGTGATAGTGCTCGCACCACGTGGTTTTGCCCTTGTGTCCGAATCATCGATCGCGTCCTCAACGGCCGAGAGGTCTACGCCCCAATGGTCCATAAAGCGGGCATCCTCCGCGACAACGATCGCTCGCTGAACATGGGGAGGGAAATAGGACAGCGGCTTCCACTCCCACCCGCGGATACCAGGCTTACCCTGAGACCAATACTCGAAGGTCCGGATAATCATGAGGGGGGTAATCGGAGGAGCTATAAAGCGAAAGATGACAACCGAAACGATCCAGACGATAAAGACCACGCGAGTCCACCTCCACACCAGCGAGGGCCATCTTCTACCTTCAATACTAGGGAGCTTACGATCGCGAGCCATGCACTACGTTGTAGCGCACAATGGGGGGCTCTTGGTAGCGGGCCTCGGGCCCTTATCTGAAAGCTCCTTTTTCCGCGTATCTAGCCCGTGATCGGAGGGAACCTTTCAGCCGCTATTCGTCGATAGCGATCCCTTCCTGGCGATACTCGTGGAGCTTGTTTCGAAGAGTTCGAATACTGATGCCGAGAAGCTTAGCCGCCTCAGTTCGGTTATTATCATTGGCTCGTAGCGTCTCTAAGATGAGCGCCTTCTCCATATCCTGAACCGTCGTTCCGGAACGGATCACCAGCGAGCCATCCACACCTGCGGCAGGGGCGCACTCACGAATCGTCTCGATAGCATCAGCGAGACGGGGTGGCGACGTCATCCCACTACTAGGTGACGAAGACGAGCTACACGGAAGCTCTTCACGCAACATACTCAACTGGTCAGATGGATTCATCGAGAGAAGGAAATCCGACTGACGAGGAGCGGAGCCCGCCGCCAAGATCGCGGCGCGCTGAACGGCGTTCTGCAGCTCGCGGATGTTACCGGGCCATGGATGATTAAGAAGCGCTTGCACCACCTCATCGGAGAGTCGAGGCGCGTTATCTCCCAAGAACTGCCGCATAAAGTACTCGGTGAGTACCTTAATGTCTGTTTTACGCTCCCGAAGCGGAGGGAGGGTCAACGGAATCACATTTAACCGATAGTAGAGATCGGCTCTGAATTTACCCTCACGAACGGTCTCCTCCAGATTCCGGTTTGTCGTCGCGAGAACGCGCACGTCGATCGAGATCGGATCTTTACCGCCAACCCTATCGACCTCACGCTCCTGCAATACACGCAGCAACTTCGCCTGAAGACCGAGCTCCATCTCGGAGATTTCGTCCAACAAGATAGTGCCGCCATGCGCCATCTCAAACTTACCTATCTTTCGGGCCTGAGCGCCCGTAAACGCCCCCTTCTCGTGACCGAAGAGCTCGCTCTCAAGGAGGCTTTCCGGAAGCGCCGCACAGTTCACCGCCACAAACGGCTGTTGATAACGGGGACTACTGGTGTGAACGAATCGAGCTATGAGCTCCTTGCCGGTTCCGGACTCCCCTTGAATGAGAACGGTTGCCTCACTCCGAGCGACAGCCTCGGCTACCTCAAGGACCCTCTTCATTAGTGGGTCTTGCGAGATAATTGGCCTTCCTCCACTCTGCTTAGGTGAACGCTGACGGGATGCCTTACTCTCAGGAAGGAGTACTCGCTCAACAATCCGTTCAAGCTCCTGCGCGGTGAAAGGCTTCGTGATAAAATCAGCGGCGCCGTTCTGCATAGCCTCAACAGCCTGGGTAATAGTGCCATACGCGGTAATCATGATAAGCGGAATGTCGCTCCCCTTCTTCTGAAGGCTCGCCAATAACTCGCTACCCGACATCTGGGGCATCTGCTGATCGGAAATGATAAGATCAAAGCTCTCTCGCTCAAGCAACTCAAGCGCGGAGAGCCCGTTGTTCACCACAGTAACATCGAAGTCTTTGCGACTAAGGCAGGTCTTCACCGCAAGCTGCATCTGGGGATCATCATCCGCCACGAGCACCCGTTGTCGCGCGCTCTGAGCGCCCCGTTCATTGGACTGGTTGGTGGTGTCCTGTGTATCCATATCCGATTCCCCTTAACCTTGAGCCGCTCGACGCGGCAAAACCATTGTAAATTCAGCACCCGGCGTGTTGCGGGCAGAGATCTCCCCACCATGGGCGGCCACAATTCTCTTCACGATTGAGAGCCCAAGCCCAGTCCCTTCACGCCGTCCGGAGGCGAACGGCTCGAAGAGTCGAGGAATGATCTGCTCAGCAATCCCGGGGCCGTTATCCCGGACCACCATGGAGACCGGGCCCTCAGCGTCGTTATCTGAAACGGTTATGGCTATGGCGCCGGCAAATCCGGTGATCTGGAGTGAATTGGTAATCAAATTATAGAGGCATTGTCGGAGCGCTTGAGCGTCAGCGACGATAAAGGGATTCCCTCTTACCGAAACATGTAGCTTGGCTGAAGCCCCATACAATGACGTGAAGTGATGCCCGACCTCGTGAACGATGGAATGAAGGTTTGTTGGGCTAAGGTTGAGTTTGTTGTGCTTCGCGAAGTGGAGCACGTTCGACACCACTTGATTGAGGCTCGATATGCTTTTCTCGATCTCCTCCACAAGTTCTATGGATTGAGGCCGTTCGCCGAGATCCCCTTTGAGCATCGACACAAAGAGCGACATAGCGCCTAGCGGGTTTCGAACTTCGTGCGCCAACGCCGCCGCTGTCTCTCCCAACACCGCCAATCGCTCTGAGCGCTTAATCTCCTCATCCTTGACGCGAAGCTGCTCCCGAAGGTCTTCTACCTCGCGCATCAACGCGGTGTGCTGTAGCTCAAGTTTTGAGCTGCTCTCGTTAAAGCGTTCCATCACCTCAACGAGGCCCGCCATGGGGTCGGCAATGTTATTTTTCTGCTTCGAGGCGAACATATCCATTATCCCACGCTCACCTGCTCACGTTTCTTCCACTCCGCCAACTCCAGCGATGCTTGCATGAGAACAAGCCAGGAGTCAGATGGAGGAAATTGCTTTTGAGCACTATCAGTCACTCGACGAGCTTCCTCGAAATCTCCCCGAGAGAGAGCCGCTTGTACGAGCCCATAGTCACCCCAGCTATCAACAAAGGCTTCCGGGTAGTCGGTTTTACCCTTCTCAATCCAGAACTTCGCTCGGTCATATTGCCGTGTCTCCAGGGAGAGACCAGCAAGCATCCGGACAGCGACTGGGGTTCGGTCGTGGTCCATCGGGATAGCCTCAAGATTTTTCTGAGCATCTTCGTATCGAGCGAGCTTGATCTGAACGAGCCCCAGCGCGAACTGCGCCTCAGCTCGGTCTTGTGGTTGGACATCTGAGAGCGCTTTCTCGAATTTTTCGTGGGCGGACGCGTAGGCCCCCGTCCTCAAGAGACTTTGCCCCCACAAGAGATACGCGCGACCCCGAAGGGGTACGCTCTCAAGCATGTAGCTTATCGCCTTTTCGGCGTAGAGCGCTGCCTCTTGGTATCGTTCCTCTTGATACTCAATAACACCACGAGAGAGCACAAGGCGGGTCCGGATATCGGGAGCGATATTCGGATCTCGCAGAATCGAATCGAATCCATCAGCCGCCTGGCGATTAAGTCCGAGCGCCCACGCGCTCTTCGCCGCGGCGACGCGGGTCTCCATCACGAGCTTTTTACTCGGCAGAAGTTCGTACATAGCGAGAGCCTTAAAATGCTCCCCGTCAGCGGACAACTTCTGAACATCCGCGGCATGCTGCGCGAAACTCACGGCCGGGGCCGCGAGTGCTATCGTTACGCTGAGTAGTAAACCTAAATTAAAAACCGATCTCATTGCTATCTCTCTTCCGTAAGAGTCTCAGGATCGCCACTACCTAATTACAATCTCGCTCCGCCTTCTCTCCCTCATCCTCTCCGAGAACGAGCACCTCAATCCTACTCTCAAGTCCCTTCTTTTTTATCTTCTCGACCAACGTCGTGCGATTCAAACCGAGTAACTTCGCCGCGGCTTTCTTGTTACCACCGGTCTGCGAGAGCGCGGATGAGATCAACGTGCTCTCGTAGGTATCCACGAGCTCATTAAAATTAACCCCGGTGGATGGAATGGTAAGGTCAGCGAGTGTGAGCGCCCGTGGAGAGGCCACTTCCTCGGTGATGTACTCCGGAAGGTGACTAGCCTCAATAGTGTCTCCATCGCTTAAAATGGCGAGGCGCTCGACAACGTTCTCAAGCTCACGAACATTTCCC
>JAIXPR010000331.1 GCA_027486155.1 Pseudomonadota bacterium
AAGGGTACTGTACCGGCATTTGAGTGTCAACCTTTGGCGGGTTGCCGATCGGTCAAAATGGGCGGAAGGAGGCTTATTTTTGTTGTCCGGCCGCTAAAAATGCCTCAATAAACCCCTCTGGCGGCATCATCCCCCGTCGGGTGTTCATATCCATAAAAACCGATTCGATCCTGGCTTCTACAGCTACTTTTCCCCGCTCATTCAGTATCTTCTGCCCGATAATCAGGGTTTTTCCCTCAACCGTGACGTCGTCACAGGTGACGGTTACCCTGCCCCGCTTCACCTCCCGCTTGTACTGGGCGGCCACGGCGGTAATAACCGCGGCCTGTCCCCGAGCCAACAATACGTCATTGGGGAAGCCGATGTGGGCCATGTAGGCGACCCGGGCCTGCTCAAAGAGGAAGAAACACCGCCCATGGTGGACGTGATCGTAGATAGGGGCCACCCATTCATCGTCAAGTTCTACCTGAATTGAAAACATTTTAGCCCCCTCACATCCCCTACGCGCATCTAACGGTACGTGTTTACCAGACTTTTTGCTTCGCCTCAAAGGCAGATCACCCGTACTTACGCTCCTGCGCTCCCCCGCAAAGCGTGGTGTACTACACTCAAAGGTCAGCTCTAAGGACACCCATGAAGAATCCTCACATCCTCCGCATTACAAAAGCTCTCACCCTGCTCAAGGACGCGTCACGAAAAGAGGCGCTCGTCGTCTCAAGCAATCCGAGCGTGATCCGTTCCCGGGACACACACTACCCATATCGAGCGAACAGCGACCTCTTCTATTTTACGGGTAGCCACGCCGAGGATCTAACCTTGGTACTCCGCCCCCATGCGGCAGACCCGATCGTGCTCATCGCGCCTCCCGAAGATAAGGTCAAGAATATGTGGGACGGCGCTCCACCTCCGGTTAAGCCGATCGCGAAGGCGCTCAAAGCACCACTGCTCACAACCCACGAGCCGGTTAAGCAGATCCTCTCGCTCCTTCGTGGGCACGATGCTGTGTACCTCCAATCGATCGAGGGCACACCGAGCGCTGGGGTGAAACACGATCTCTCCTCACGCAGCACCTATCTGCTGCGGAACCTACCCGCGACCTTGATTGACGCTGAGCAGTTCACCGCTCGACTGAGACTGTTCAAGGATCCGAGCGAGGTGGCTAAGATTAAGGAAGCCGCGGAGATCACGGGAGGCGCGCTGCAAAACGTGCTCCCTCTGATAGAGGCCGGGATCGCGGAGCGTGAGATCGGCGCGTTCATTGAGTACTTTTATAAGGTGCATGGCGCTGAGCCCGCGTTCGGAACGATCGTCGCAAGCGGCGCTTCCGCGGCGACCCTTCACTATAGGTCGCTCTCACGCAAGCTCAAGAAGGGCGAGCTGCTCTTGATCGATACCGGCGCCGAGCTGGATATGTACGCGAGTGATATCACCCGCATGATTCCCGTAGGCGGCACTACCTCTCCCGAGCTTCGGGATCTCCACGATATCGTCCTGCGGGCCCAACTTATCGCTATCAAGAAGGTGCGTCCCGGCGTACGGATGGTGGATGTCTACAACGCGGCCGCGAAGGAGCTCGTGTACGGGCTCAAATACCTCGGTATCTTGAAAGGGGATGTGTCCCAACTCATCAAGAAGGGGGCCTTCAAACCGTACTTTCCTCATGGAATCGGACACTCCCTCGGTATCGACGTCCATGACGCGACCCCAACGGGGCAAGAGTCGATACTGGAGAAAGGGATGGTTATCACGATCGAGCCGGGGCTCTACTTTCCTAAGCCGACCGGACCGCTTGCCGCGTGCGGCGTCCGCATTGAGGATGACGTGCTCGTGACCAGCCGAGGACACGAGGTCCTAACGGCCACCGCGTTTACAAAGGATCTCGATGAGCTTGGGATGTTGATGGGCAGCTGAGCCTGATTACCCAACGACTCGCACGTCGCCGAACCCGTATCGGGATGGATCAGAGAAGATGAGGGAGAGCGCTATGACGCGCGGCACGAACTTACGTGTCTCTCGCGGGAAGCGACCATTTCGTGAAAGCTCCCAGAAATCGGTTTCCCCTTCCGAGGTCATAATTCGGTTCACGGCCCCACTGCCAGCGTTATAAGCGGCGAGCGCAAGGTGCCAATCCTGGAAGTTCACGAAGAGATCTCTCAAGTGCTGAGCGGCAGCAACGGTCGAGAGCTTAGGGTCGAGACGATCGTCCTGCTTTTTACCGACCTTCAGCCCGTAGATACGCGCGGTCGACTTCATAAACTGCCACATACCACGAGCGCCCGCAGGGCTCGCCGCACGGGGATTGAATCCGCTCTCGACGGCAGCGACCGAGAGGAGTTCAGTCGGAACCCCCTGCCCCTCAAACACCTTCTTAGTAGCCTCATAGTGATGAGCGTTTTCATCCAGGATTCGTGTAACGGTCGAACGCTCCTGATTCATGAGCCGATCAAGCTCGGCCTGAACCTCCGGAGTAACTCCGAACTCAGGCTTGGGCAGAACGCGGGTCGATTGAAGTGTTAACTGAGTCGGCGGGCGCTTAGATGACTTGAGGAGGGACTCGTTAGCGGCGGAAAGCTCTCCTGCCCCCCTATTGGAGAGCCCCCGACCCATGAGACCACAACCAGAGGTCGTGACGGAGATAATGATGAGTGCAAGAGGCAACAACGCGGACCGAGTGACGCGGATTAGGTAACTTGTGCTGGTAGAAAAGAGGGAAGCTGTGTTCATACGTCAACCTCGACCGTAGGAGTACACCCCAATCTGAGCGGGAATGGCAAGCGCCCAGGAGCTGCATCACCACACGGAATCGGCTGAAAATCACCTAACCCATTGAACTTACAAATGGCACATAAAACAAACCGCCGTTCTCCCAGCTCGAACCGACAGGAAGATCCGATGGATTGTTCAATCGCAGCGGGGGGTCGGCGCATCTTAACATCGGACTGTACGTGCCCTGCCCCTCAGGAGGGCACCGGCCAGGAGAGACAATTCTCTCAGGGAATGAGGATGACTATGCGCGCTACGCTCACAAAGATCTGGAGCACCTTTTCGTCGGGTCGAGGTATCCACCGCCTCTTTTCGGGCACGGTCGTATTAGTGATGACCGGGTGTGCGACGACGAGTTTCAACCCCTCAACCACTGAGCGATGGCTTCCTGATGGTTCACTAAGCATCGTTCGCCCCCTTCCGAGCCTCTCTCTCGTATCAGAGGCGATGGCGTCACCAAAACAGGAGATCTTTACGGATCCCAAGGCGAGAATGCGAGCTCCTATCGAGCCCCCCTCAAACGATCTCGTTCCCAAGCTGACCATCGACACGACAAAACACACCATAACCCTCACAACACCGGGAGAATCTCCCGTTACGATGAAGGCACAAGGGGCATACTCGCTCAAGAAAGGCTCCTACTCAGTCGCCCTCAAACAGACCGATCCTTTATGGTACGCCCCTCCAACCTACTTCTTACGCCGAGGGCTCAAGGTTCCAGCGGACGGAAGCAAGGCTCGATTCATGGGTGGAGCGCTCGGACATCAAGCTCTCTTCTTCGATAAACAGCTCGCCATCCACTCCGGACCTGTATGGAACGACGAGATCGGAGGAGTTAAGCTCTCTCGTGATGACATGAATAAGGTCTTTGAAACGGTCTCAGTCGGAACCAAAATAGAGGTTCGGTAGATCGTAGGCCCTCGATAGCATCCCGGAAAAACGACGCCCTCGTCAACGCACCCGGAATCGGTGGACCATACGGTAGGGCCCGACTCCTGGCGGGCCGTATGACATCGCCTATCGATGAAGCCTTAAGACCGCCATGTAGGATACGGCCCGCGAGGATGCGGGCCCTACCGGATGCCGTATCAATTCGGTAGGGCCCGACTCCCGGCGGGCCGTATGGCATCGCCTAGCGATGAAGCCTTGAGACCTCCATGTACGATACGGCCCGCGAGGACGCGGGCCCTACCAGAACGGATACATTAGCTAAGTTACAGGAACCGAACGCCTTCCAGGTATTCTCATCCCCGGCCACTCGACAAGGATCTGAAAACCAGGCACCATACGCCTACATTAATTCTTTTGAGTAGACGGGTTACAGGTGCACTCCCGGTGCACGGCAAAGGTACATAGATATGAAGTATGAGAAGCTTGGCGGTGGATTCATCAAGAAACGTGAGAAGCGAGTCGTTGGACTTTTCATCGATGGAACCGGCCTGGACCGCGCCACCCGTCGTATCAACCGTAAAGTAGACATGGCCGCCCTCGTACGGGGCGTTACCTCAGGGATCGCACCCGTCGTTGCCCGTTACTATACCCTGGTTCCCTACGAGGACGATTCCCGTCAACGCGCTTTCCTGGATGCCGTCGCGCGTGCCGGCCTCTCGGTTATCGTTAAACGACTTCCACCCAAGGGTATCACCCGTCAGGTAAGCATCGACCTTGAGATGGCCGCCGACATGGTGGCGTTTGCTCACGGACTTACGTCGTTCAGCAAAGAGAACGAGTACATGCCAGCGGACGCGGCCATTCACACCCCCGCTCAGTACCTCCGGCGTCAACAAGCTGAGGTCGTTGAAGCAGCGGATGACAAAGAAGAGACTCAGACCGAGACGATTCCGGACATAAAGACCGCCCCGCGTTCTATTGTCGTCGTGTGCCCAAGCCGAGAGATAGCCTATCCACTCTCGCTGATTAAGAATATTGCGGCCGACACGACGACGGCGGACTTCGGGCAGTTCAACACGGGGGATGTCCTGAAGTCAGCGCAGAAGTGGATTGATCTGTCGGATTCGGAAACCATTTGGAGGGACTAACCCTACATCCCCCTGTTTTATAGGGAAAAACAGCGCTCCTCATGAAAAGATAACGGTTCAAAAGGCTTGTATCTGGACAAGCTCAGGTCAACAATAGGACACGTATCAAGAGGAGCGCTGTGTCCCCTTCTCACCTCGTCATAGCCCCCCACCAGCCGTCGGATAATACCTCCGACTGGAACTCCGTTTTCGCCGAACTGCACACGAAACTTCCCGGTGAGATAGTCGCGATCGAAAGCCCCCGCATCCGCGTGGAAGCGGTGATCGCCGAACTTGATATCGGTAACGTACTCCGGCACCTCACCATATCCGCTCGAACTCCCGCTCAAAAAGAGATCGTCCGCTACGAGCTCGATACGATTACCTCGGGAAGCCTCGCCTCCAATCTCGCGGCGGTGTTGTTTCGCGCTCAAGATAGGGCCACCCCGGCCGAAAAGGTTGTGGAGGCTATCTCCGAGTGCCTTCATCGCTCGGAACACGTTACGATGAAAAAGATAGTGGCCGAACCAAATCCCTGGGTTCAGCTCTCTATGGGCCGATTAGTGCCAGACTTTGAGGAGTTCGCTCGCAATCCACTCTCGATAGATATGACATCCGCCCTCGATCGAAGGAGCGAGGATACCGAGGTGAGAGCTGTAGCGAGACTTTTTACCGAACGCGGATACACCGTCGTGCAGTCGTCCTCTTCTCTGGTTCATGACACCTCGCTGTCACCGAGCCACACGTTTAAGGTTCGATGCGCTCCCGAGTTCTGGAACAAAAGCAAACCTCAGGAGGAGGTTATCTACGCTCTTCACGTCGCCACATGCAAAGCGATGGACACGATTCTTATAGCGGGACCAACGGAAGCGGCAAAGATCTTTGGCGATAGCGGCATTGATGCTCGACTGGAGAAAGGAATAGTCGAGCCGTCGACATGCCATATCCTTCACGTTCTACCAAGTGGCGCGCGTGTCATGCTCGAAGAGGGAGACTCCGTAGCGTGCGTCCGGATTGAGGCGTCGTCATCCGAAGAGAGCGCCTCCGCGTTCTGGCGAATAACGGCCCCTGATGGCCTTCTCCTCCCTGACGATCCTCGCTTGATCACCGCCAACAGCGCGGTGGGTAGTTTGATAGAGGGAGACCCTCGTAGAAGGCTTGAGGCGATAAAAACGCTCGACAGAATAGCAAACGCTGATAGCGATAAGCTCTCTGTAGAGGGCAGACGAGTCACGCCGTTCAGCACAATTTCCGCTGAGGAGCTCCTCGGGGAAGAACTCAGGGAATCACTATCGAAATATCGTCGCGTCACCGTGAAAACACTCGCGCCATCCTCAGATCTCGCTATCCTCGATCTTCTTGATGGCTTTCAATCGGTGAGTATATGCCATCGAGACCTTGCCCATACACAGATGAACCCTCAGGATCCTGATTACTTGGTATTGGGATTTAGAGGGGATGGGGCTTTAAAGATAACGCTCAAAAACCCGCTGCGGAACTATCTCGATATCGTTGTATCGCCAGACTACTTCGACGAGGTGGAGAGTCGAGAGGATTGCGTCATGCGCCTCGCGCACCTGTTTGACGAGCAAACGCGAGAGTCATTACTCGCGCTACGAGCGGAGATAGAGGATCTCGCAAGGCGAGGATCGCGCGAGATAGCGGCCTCGCGCGCATTGAGACCTCCCGGAGCCCGACTCCCCTCCGTTCAAGACCGCGCGCTTAACAAAGCGCTCGACACCGCGGCGGACATAGCCCTTTTCTATGAGGTAGATGCCCCGGGCTCAGTTTCAGACCTGCAGGTACTTTTCCCTCACACGAACATGTGCGAGATGGTAATAGCGAACAGTCGAGTCACTCCCAATCTCAAAATGCACATGCTCATATCCTCAAGCGGGATTAGCGGTATTGACCTCTACGTGAACGAATCCGCTATGCCCAAACGGTATCCCTTCTCGTTTTTGACACCTATATCCAAGCTTGAAGGGCGACAAGTTATCACCTCAATCTTCAAGTTGTTCTTGAGCGCCGGTGACGACGCTTCTCGCTCTTCGCGGGTCCTTGCGTCGCCGTTCGCGGAGGCACCTCTTTTCAAGTACCTGCGAGAATGTGTGGACCGCTTCGCGGTTCTTCCGTAGCCCAAACGTGTAGTCAGACAGGCGTTTCCCGTTGACCTCTCTGTTGGGGTGTCCGATACTCCCTCCTCCGGGAAGTTCTACGCGGCCGCTCATGGAAAAAGTTCGAAAATA
>JAIXPR010000298.1 GCA_027486155.1 Pseudomonadota bacterium
GCCCTGAAGGCTCCATAAACGTACAACAAACGCTCGGGGTCTCTATCGCCATGGCGCTTGATGAGTGCCCAGCGAGTACGATCGATTACAGCGCGTATGAGAAATCACTCGAGATGACCTATCGATGGGCGAAGCGGTCACTCGCTGCTCGCACCGATCCGGAGATGTGTCTCTTCGGTATTACCCAAGGTGGTTGTCACAAAGATCTTCGTACGCGCGCCGCTGAACAGATCTGCGGACTACCCTTCGACGGGCTTGCGATAGGCGGACTATCGGTCGGAGAGCCGAAAGACGCCATGTACGAGACGTTGAACTATCACGTCGATCAACTTGACCAGGAGCGTATTCACTACCTGATGGGGGTCGGCACGCCTGAGGATATTATCGAAGCTGTCTCTCAGGGCGTCGATATCTTTGACTGCGTCATGCCAACCCGGTCAGGTCGATTTGGGCGGGTGTTTGTCGACACGGATCCTCCATTCTTCAATATCAAGAACTCCCGCTTTGCTGAGGACACAGGCCCGCTCGATCCGACGTGCCACTGCGTCGCGTGCAGAAACTACTCACGCGCCTATATCAATCATCTCTTCAAGGTTGGGGAGATGCTTGGACCACAACTTGCGAGCATTCACAACCTCACGCACTACCTTTCCCTTATGAAGCGTATCCGCGAGTCGATTGAGAACGACACCTTTGAGCAGCTCTATGGAGTTATCAAAGCTCGGTGGAAGGATCTTGACCTGCATGCTGCCGGTAATCAGGGTTAAAGGTCCGATGTTTGGTACCTCGCTCTGACCACATGAAGCCACGGCTCGGTAGGGCCCGACTCCTGGCGGGCCGTGTGACACAAAGGGCATTGCCACTCCATCGATAGGCGATACGATGCGACCGGCGGGGATCCGCCTTCGCTAATTCTTCGGCGAGACAGGCAGCGGGTCCTGCCAACATAACGCGTTGGACAACCTGCGGACTACGTTTTGCTACCCCAGTCCGACATCCAATAGCATCATAAGGATAAACCCTCCGATGAAGCCGAGTGTCGCGATGTCCGTCGAACGGTCTTGTTGTGTCTCTGGGACAACCTCTTCGATGACGACGTAGATCATCGCGCCGGCGGCAAATGCGAGGGCGTATGGCAGAATCGGTTGGATTTGCATGACGAGAAGGGCGCCGATTACACCCGCTACCGGCTCGACAACCGCGGACATCTGCCCGTACCAAAAACTCCGGAAGCGAGATAAGCCTGTGCGGCGAAGTGGAAACGAGATCGCCATTCCCTCGGGAAAGTTCTGGAGTCCGATGCCGACCGCGAGCATAACAGCTCCTCCGATGGTCGCTTCCGGAATCCCTGCCGCCACACCCCCAAAGAGTACGCCAACCGCCAGACCCTCGGGGATATTGTGGAGCGTTATCGCCAGCACGAGGAGGGTCTGTCTGTGCCATGTCGTTTGAATTCCCTCAGCTCGCGCCTTCGGAAAATTGATGTGGAGGTGAGGGAGTAGTTGATCGAGCCCGTATAGGAAAAGTGCCCCGAGGGCGAAACCGATCGCCGCGGGCATCGCTTTCGCGAATCCGTCCCCGTGCGACATCTCAATCGCCGGAGCGAGGAGAGACCAGAAGCTCGCGGCGATCATCACGCCGCCGGTGAATCCGAGCATGCCGTCGAGGACTTTTCGGTTGAGGTCTTTGATGAAGAACACGAGACCAGCGCCGAGCCCCGTTACAAACCAGGTGAACGTGGTGGCGATAAGGGCACCCCACACGGGATTAAGGGTCTCGAAAAAGGCTATTACCGATTGCATGGATATCCTTGTACCCCGCACTTCCGCTCCCGTAAACGTGCTCGTCAGCGGAAACAGGCGCGTGGCCCCCCAATAAACGCGTCAAAGGCCCTTCGAAACTTAGAAAAGAGCATACGGGGCTCGGCGCGATGCAAACGGCGGGCGTTACCACGGGTAATTGGGAGGAGCAAAAAACACTTTGATACTCGAACATCGTGTTGTATTTATAAGTTGATTTCCCTCGCGGCCGTTGATAAACAGTTACCCTTCCGTTTTTAGTGCGAAAGGTTATGGAATCCGAGTCGTTTGTATCCCGCGTCATGGCCCTCATTCAAAAGAGCCGTCGAGCTCTCCGTCTGTACAGCACAGCGGGCGGTAGCTCGTACAACAGGGTTGAGGGAACGATCGGAGAGCTACCCTCAGTGCAGGTGGCTGAATGGCGTGAGATTAACGGCCTCCTTCTTCGAAAGCTCACTGAGGCTGCCGAGGCGGCAAACACCAAAAAGATAATCGACGATGTCTTCGCTCTTCGGAATGAGTTCCAAACCCTCTGGAGGACGACCGAGGCGGAGCTGGTGCAATCTCAACGCGACCTCATCGCCTCCGCCGAGAGTGGTGATTTCATCCGAGCCGCGACGCTGGCGACCAACCTCGTGAGCCTCAAGGCGCGCCTTCAAGCCGGCCAAGCTGCTCACCACGAACTCGACCTCCTCATCAAACGGAGCAAGGTGGTTCGCCCAGCCGCTGAACTGAGCGAGGAGAGCGCAACCGTGCTTTCAACTCTGGAGCTTCTGGACGAGCAGGTCATCAAAGAGCCGGTATCGAAGCCGGAGCCGCTTCGCGCCGCCGCTGGTGGTGGTAAGGTAATTCCTCTTAAACGACGCTAGAGATCGCATTCCGCGGCCTGTTAACAGGTGTTCGCGGCATGTTTACAGGTGATGGAGTGGGCGGTTGCCCAGGTAGGAGATTCGTCGCTATCGAGCGCCGCTACCAACTCCCCATATAAAAAGCGGCATAACGACCCACCGAACAGATGAATCGTTGTGCCGCCGTATGTACCTTGCACCGAAAGGCTATCTTATCCCAATCGAGTGAGCACCCGGACAGGAGCGCCCGTGAACGCTGATACCACAGGTACCGGCCCCGGACCGAAGGTACGATCGATCAGCGTTGCCCAGCAGAGCACAGGGATGCCCTTTAAGGTTGCGCGAGTGTGAGCTTCAAGGCTGGATCGAGCGGTCGTAATTACATCCGTGACGAGGATCGCTTGATGACCCTTATATTTTTCACCGTGACCGTTCGACATCTTGCTCTCTAGGTACTGCTCGAGAGGAACTTCCTGCCCCTTGTTAAAGAGCTCCGAATAGATCGCGCACAACCGCTCGGCGAAGAATGAATACCCCCCGGGCAGCTTCAGGAAGAGCTCTGGCTTGTTTGGGGCAACTACGTTTCGAATTCGTTCTGCTACATACTCGGCGCAAGCATCGAGGTCCGCATCGCTCAGGTCCTCGACGCGATAGAAGATCCGAC
>JAIXPR010000404.1 GCA_027486155.1 Pseudomonadota bacterium
ATCCCACGCAAAGAGCCCCAAACGCCATTGTGGTCGGTCCAACAGGCTCTGGAAAGACTCACTCACTTAAGCAGGTAGCAGCACTACTACGTCTGCCCTTCGTCCAAGTTGACGCTACAGCCTTCGTGCCATCCGGAATCAAGGGGCTTCAGATGGAGGAGGTTGTAGGGAGGCTCTGGGCTACGTCTGCATCCCTGTGCCGCGAGCAAACTAAGTCTAATGCCGCGCCCAATGTGAAACGACACGCTTTGCTGAGACTGGGTGACAACTCTAATGACGAAGATGAATCAGGCAATGCTCCAAGCGATGAGGACATCGGTAAGCTCGCGGAAAAGGGCATAGTTTTCATTGATGAATTTGATAAACTTGCATGCCCGCAAAGGGATGATTCCAATGACCTACTTCAGATGAAGAGGGATGTGCAACGGCGATTGCTAAAGATGCTTGAGGGGGGGCTCTACCGAGTCATCCAAGAGGGAGGAGATTTTGCTGGTCCTGTTCGCTTTGTGGATACATCGGGAGTTCTTTTTATTCTTGGTGGCGCATTTAGTGGCATCGATCACCCAGACATCAGGAAGCACCGCACTCCGGAAATGAGGAGATCAGTGGTGAATCGCCCGGATACAGTTTTGGCTAACGACATTATCCA
Organism: Pseudomonadota bacterium; assembly: GCA_027486155.1. Lineage (GTDB taxonomy): Bacteria > Bdellovibrionota_C > UBA2361 > UBA2361 > OMII01 > OMII01. The sequence goes on from JAIXPR010000404.1 coordinate 650, forward strand.
TTACGGGTTCCTCCCCGAACTAGTTGCCAGAGCTCCAATTATACTTCAATTTCAAAAGCATACAGTTGAAACTCTAATCGGAGTTTTAGACAATCCAGTTGTTTCGCCACTCAGGTTATGGCAAAACCACTTTAAAAGTTGGGGCGTTGAGTTAATCTTTGACGACAGTTTCAAGCGTGAGGCCGCCGAGCGAGCTATGCGAATAGAACTGGGTGCCAGAGGACTGCAACAAGTAATTTTTCCCACACTGTTAGAGAAGGCATATTCTCTAAATGAATGGAAATCTAAATCTGGGGGTCATTGTACCCTAACTGATCTTGCCTTTTTGGAGAAGTAGCGTCACACCACGGAGCGAACATGAGCAACATGATTATTGGGGACTTCAAGCTTACCATATCAATTTCCAGAGTATACTATGGTCGAGACGATGAGTTTATGGCTCGGCTAGCCTCCACCATTTACGACAGCGTCTTGAGTCTAGTGCAAACTGCTGGCTTTTACAATGACATGTCAATAGATGACGTGGTTGAACAGCATGCGCTAAAGGTCACATATAACGACGACAGCAATGGATTTGAGCTTTTTTGCACCAGGGATTCAATTATAATTACTCGACAGAGTTGTCGTTGGGATGAATTTCGAGAATGGTTTAATGCCATTATGCCCCACATCCCTGAGCAATTGACATCGATTACAACGAAGATGAAGGATTTAGGAGGGCGAATCATCAAGGTTAGAAAAGTCGAATACTCATTTAGATTTATCTGCTTTGAAATGAAATGTCCTAGCGCCCCGGGTGGTGTGGGCAAGCTAGTCACCAATCATGCTGTTATGGAGAAGTTGATTTCGAATGTCCCCGACGATGGTGGCGCTGTTTGCAATCTCAAGCAACAGAATGTTACTAATGTTGCGCGCCTCGATTACAACGTTCATGCATGGACAAAGACAAAGTCCGGCGGAATTCGAAATGTGGTCTATAAGGTTGAGGCTCCGTACAATAGAAACTCTAGCTCGATTTGGTTTACGTTTTTGTATCGAAATGGTGACTACCGTAGTCCCAACGGTATCGTTCACCAAGTTAGTGATCCCCAAGAGCTTATTCAGGATTTCGAATCAGCGTTATCGTGGTGCGAAACGCAGTGTCTGAATCGCTTCATGCAAGACGTAATGACTGGGCTTGAATACAAAATGTCGTCTTCCACCCTCTGGGCTACATAGATCTAGATTGAGCAGAATGCGAAAGTAAGGCAACTGTACACCCTGCGTCAGAGGTGGGCGAACATAGCCAGCCTCAAGCCGCCCGAGACGTCCCTAAGGAACAATTGACGAGGAATTCCATTTCGAACCTTCCGCACGAACTGCGCCGTCGACTGGATCGGAGCAGGTAGAGAATTTTTGCCGCCGCGACGTAGGCGTCCGGTCAACCGGATCTAGCTAACGCTTTTTATGCACCCGCACCGGACCCCCCGCTAACTTTCATTTCAATCGAATTCGAACCGGGCGCAGCGGGGCTGGATTTCGTCCGTAAGCGTCCGGTGAAGCGCATCCCCCCCGAGCACCCACCGAGCCGAAAGTCATCGAGGGGCCGCTGATGCGGCGGGGTCTTTGTCGGCCTGATTGCGACGGCGGGCCGCTTATGGTGCAGGCGTAAAAGTGCCGATCGTCTTGTTGGTCGCAGCGGCGAGTCTCTCAAGCGCCTCCTTGAGGTAGGCCCCCGGATCGATCCCATGCCGACGGCAACTCGCGATGATCGAGTAGATCACGGCGCTCCGCCGCCCGGCATCCGGGGTGCCAAGCCCCCAGCGACGGACTGGAGGACATCCATCTGGCTTTGGGAACAGAGACACTTTCGAGGTGATGGAATGGGCACCTAGCTGCTGTCTTGGACACTCCCGGACCAGAGCAGTACCATTCAACCCATTGACTGCCCAGGGCACAAAGGCTCTCCTGGCTGCAAGACCGTGCCGAGCAAACCGTTCAACGACATCCACGTGCTGATCGATCGGGCCACAGCGTGGCGTACGCCTGCGCGGCAGGGGCATGGGGCGGTCCCGCTTTCGTGTTGTTTGGCTGAATTGCTTCGTCGCGTCTGCCCTGCAACAAGGGACATCCGACTCAACACATGGATCCAGACGGCTCTCCGCGAGTTGCCCTTTGGAGTTCTGCGTTACGAAGCTGTGGCTGTGGCTTCGTCTCAGCCCCCCTCCAGGTTTGCCTGACCCGCGCCATGTCTGGGCCCTGTATCTTCTGCCAACCTGATCGCGCTCGGATCGCTTTCGAGACCGACCTGTGCTTCGGCTTGTGGGACGGTTTCCCTGTGTCGCCCGGGCACCTGCTGGTTATACCGCGTCGGCACATTCCCACCTGGTTTGATGCCACCGCCGATGAGCAGGCGGCCCTCATGCAAGGCGTCG
>JAIXPR010000182.1 GCA_027486155.1 Pseudomonadota bacterium
GTACCCGAAAAAGTTTGCTAACGGGTCTCGGCGGCCGGTAGTTCGAGTATGTTCACGTTCACGTTCACGTTCACGAGCACGTTCACGTGTCGAGGTCTGCGATGCACTGCTCCTAGGTTTTGCCTTGCCTGCCTAAGGCAAAGGTAACGCCTCACGCGATTTCTACTTCAGTGGCAGTAAGATATTCGTACCGTTCCCGTTTCCAACGCTGACCGAAAGGGGGGCTTTGCCGTCCCATCGCTGAGCGATCTCTAATTGAATTACCTCGGGAGCTGATTTAAGGGCGTCTCCTTTGATTCCCACAGACTTCGCCTCGGCTTCGGCGCGCACCAGGGTTATCTCGGCTTGCTTCTTTTCTTTGTCGAGCTCGAACGATTTTGCGAAGGCCTCCTGCTCTCGTACCACTTTCTGCTCAATCGCCTGCTCAAGTTGATCGGAGAGATCGATGTTGGTAATGGAAAGGTCCACGATCTGAAGCACATCACCAACCGCAAGGCGGAGCTTCGCGAGGGAATCATCTTTTACACGCTCCCGGTTCTTAACGAGGTCCTCAGCCCGAGAGAGGGCGGTTACCTGCTTAATAACCTCTTGAACGCGGGGTTCGATAAGGGTTGCGTAAGGCTCTCCCTTATATTGTTGGAAAAGCTTCACGACCTGGCTCGCCGGCACTCGGTACATCACCGTATACATGAACGTTATGTTTTGCAGGTCACTGGAGAAGCTTGGCGCTTTGCCATCCGCTTTGAGCTGCATAATCGGGAAGTCGAGGATTCGCTGGATAAAGGGCCACTTGAATGTTATCCCCTCGGGTAGCTCGGCCGGGTTGACTTTTCCGAGCGTGACCGAGATTCCACGGTGCCCGGGCGGAACGATGTGGTACATCTGGAGACCAAGGAAGCCAAGCGCGACGACGCCGAGGATAAGAGTCGAAAATGTCTTCTCTTTCTTCCCGAAATCTTTGCCAAGGTCAATTATCGTTCCGTTCATAGTCCCTCCGATTCATTTAAGAGGAGTCTCACTCCAACGCATCATAAACGCAAGATGTAGACGGGAGGGTCTTTTATGTAGCTTGGCTCTATGCGAGAACGGAACACGCATACATGGAGTCCTTTATGATAGAGCTTTTTTCCCCTGAGAACGCGGTCGCGCTGCTGACCTTGACCTCCCTTGAGATCGTTCTGGGTATAGATAACATCGTATTCATCGCCATTATCGCCGCCCGACTGAAACCAGAGCAGCGTAACTCAGCCCGTCTGGTCGGACTTGGACTCGCCGTGATCACGCGACTCCTCCTCCTCTTCACCCTCTCATTCATGGCGTCACTTACCGATCCGGTCGTGACTCTACCGATCTTGAATCGCGCGTTGAGTGGCCGGGATATCATCCTTCTCGTGGGTGGTCTCTTTCTTATTTATAAAGCGACCAAGGAGATTCGAGAGAAAACGGTTCACGAAGAGAGTGAGCTTCGCGAATTCAAGGGGCCCACGGTGCCGAGCATGCGGAGCGTTATTACCCAGATCATCTTAATCGATCTCGTATTCTCCCTTGATTCCGTCATCACCGCCGTTGGAATGACAAATAACCTACCGGTTATGTCGACCGCTGTCGTGTTGGCTGTTGTAGTGATGTTGCTCTTCTCTGGGTTTATCGTTCGCTTCATTGAGGCTAATCCGACAATCAAGATGCTAGCGCTCTCTTTCCTCCTGATGATCGGTCTTGTGCTTGTCGCCGATGGTCTTGGTCACCATATCGAGAAGGGGTACGTCTATTTCGCTATGGCGTTCTCCCTCGGAGTGGAGATGCTTAATCTGCGGGCGGCGCGGGTGCGGGCGGTGGGACAAAAATAGATCATCAATACAATCAATACGGCACATGGTAGGGCCCGACTCCTGGCGGGCCGTACCATCACTGGAGGTATCGATGCTTCATCGATAGGCCTGGCGATACGGCCCGCCGGGAGTCGGGCCCTACCGGTCGGCCGATATGCCGCGATGAAACGTGTGCATATTGTATTGGTCGGGCCGTAACGCATCGCCTGTCGATGAAGCATCGATGCCTCATGATCGATACAGCATGAGGCGATGTGCCTCACCTACAACGTCGACGCAATGGCCGCGGCCCCGTGCAGCGACGCGTAGTCATCCTTGATGATGAACACAGGAGTAGCTTCAACGCGCTCCTTCTGCTTGCCCTTGTTGAGGTATCCCTCAAGGAAGGAGCCGTTCATAAGGAATTCTAGGATCTTTGGAGGGATTCCTCCGCCAAGGAACACACCTCCGGTCGCCAGGTAGGTGAGGACGATGTTGCTACAGTGTGCGCCAAGCATCGTGCAGAACATGTTAAGTGTCTTAACGCAGAGATCGGAGCTTCCCGTCATCGCAATACCGGTGATAGTGGAGGCGGGGTGCAATTTAGCCTCCGGAGTCTTCATCTCCTCGGGCTCCTCGCCGTACCCTGAGTCGCGCAAGAAGCTATAGATGTTGTTGATGCCAGGGCCGCACAGCAGCGACTCCACGCTCACGTGAGAGAACTTCTTTTGAAGATATTTTAGGAGTTCGATCTCAAGGTCGTTGGTAGGAGCAAAATTGGCGTGCCCACCTTCGGAGGCGAGAAGAACGCTCCATCCTCCCTCGCGGTGGATCAAGGAGTGTCCGAGACCGGTTCCTGGAGCGACAACAACGCATGAACCGGCTCGGTCGTAGCCCTCTCCGCCGTAGAGTGTTTTCAAGCTGCTGGGGCCGAAGTTAGGGATCGCCGCGGCCGTGCTGACCAGGTCATTCACCAGTTTGACCTTAGAGATGTCGAGGGCGAGGCCCACTTGGACCATCGCAACCTCCCAGGGGAGGTTGGTGACCTTGACCTTGCCGTTCACGACGGGGCCTGGGAGACCGAAGCAGCCCGCTTCGAGTGGGCCCTCAACCTTGGAGCTGTGCTTCTCCATGAATACGCCAAGGATCGCTTCAAGGCTCTTATAGTCCTTACTTGCGTAGTCCTCGGATACCACGAGCTCGACCTTTCCCGCTCGTCTCGCAAAGAGACCGATTCGAGCCTTCGTTCCTCCAACATCACCGGCGATAATCATGCCCATCTCCTGAACATTAATTCCGTCGGTCTTTCTAGCAAACCGAGCGACATCAGCCAACTATTTCCGCCGGAAGACGTCGTTTTGCCCGCCCCCTCTCGAGGACGAGGCTGCGTGACGGCGAACATTGAGGAGGCTGTTGAACCGGGTATGAAGGTGGACGTGGAAGGACATCGGCCCCGGCTTGATCGTATGTCCGCTCCGAAGTGTCAGAAATCTCCCGTCATAACATGGACTTCCCCAAATACGCCCCCTATAATCCCAACACCAGGGACGCTGTGCCCTATATACGCTCGCCTATGAAGATCTTGATGCTCGGATGGGAATACCCTCCTCATATCGCGGGGGGACTTGGCACCGCCTGTAAGGGGCTAACGAGCGCGTTGTCGGCGCAAGGCGTTGATATTCATTTTGTGGTCCCTCAACTCTTTGGGCGAGAAGAGGCTCGACACATGGTCCTCTCAGACGCGTCTCGTCGAGTTTCGCCAGGTGGGCAACAGCCGCGCGGAGTTGGCCCGGCCCCACTTCCCATACCGACCACACGAATTCCCGCATTTCTCTCTCCGTACGGGAACCCTCGTCAGTTTAAAGAGGCCGTTGCCGCCGTTACACATCGAGAGGTAGCCTCCCTTTCCCCGGCGCTTCGAAACGATCCGGTTGCACGCGCTCTCATCGATGGAGAGGTATACGGCATCGACCTTGTGTCCGCGCTTGAGGAGACTGAAACGGTTCTATCGGCTGATAACGTCGCGCATGAGCGTTACAGTAAAGACCTCTTCGAGGAGGTAGAGCGATTCACACTTCAAGTTATCTCTCAGTTCGCGGGTGAGACATTCGATGTGATTCACGCGCATGACTGGATGACCTTTCCCGCCGCGGTAGCGCTCTCCGAGCGAACGGGAAAGCCCCTCATTGTGCATGTGCATAGCCTTGAACAGGATCGGAGCGGTCTCTTCGCGCATCCGCAGATCACTGAGATCGAGCGGTTCGGTACGCGGCACGCCGACAAAGTAATAGCGGTAAGCTATTTTACCAAGCGCTCTGTCGAGCGCCATCATGGGGTATCCCCAAGTCGGGTGCTCGTTGTTCACAACGGCGTCTACCCTCGGGAGATGGTGACGGATTATCGGGAGAAGAAGACGTGGCCTGAACACGTCGTCGCGTTCGTCGGAAGGGTGACCTTTCAGAAAGGACCGGAGTACTTTGTGGAGATGGCCTCGAAGGTGATCCCACATCTTCCCGATGTGCTCTTCGTGATCGCCGGAACGGGCGATATGCTGCCATCGATCATGGGGCGGGTGAAGGAGCTCGGACTCACCAAGAACTTCATGTTCCCCGGGTTCGTTCAGGGAGAGGAGCTTGAGGAGATCTTTTCGGTAGCTGATATCTACGTCATGCCCTCCGTCTCAGAGCCATTTGGTATCACGGCCCTGGAAGCGGTGAGCTTCGATACGCCGATCATCATCTCGAAGCAATCCGGTGTGGCTGAGGTCATCGAACACGCCCTCAAGGTCGATTTCTGGGATGTTGATAGGATGGCGGATCTCATCATCAACGCGCTGGTGCATCCCGAACTGAGACACGACTTAGCCCGAATGGCGCGTGAGGAGGTCAAGCAGCTGCACTGGGACGCGGCGGCGTTAAAGACGATTGATATCTACCAAGACGTGAGTCCTCACGCCGCTGTATAGGAGGCTCAGAGGGGAGTATGCCGGCCGTTTGTTTTTATTTTCAGGTTCATCAGCCGTACCGCCTTCGGCGCTACTCGTATTTCGACGTTGAAAAAGCTACGACCTATTTCGACGAGAATCTCAATCGCTCAATCATGGAGGGGGTCGCGACTCGGTGCTATCTCCCAACGAATGAACGCCTCCTTCGCATGCTCCGAGAGCATGACGGAGCCTTTAAGATCGCCTTCTCGATAAGTGGGACGGCGATTGAGCAGATGCGTGAGTATGCTCCCGAAGCGCTGGAGAGCTTTCGAGCGCTCGCCGAAACGGGTCATGTCGAGTTCTTGGGGGAGACCTACTATCATTCGCTCGCCTCGCTCTACAACCGCGAGGAGTTTGAGTCCCAGGTTCTCTTACACGCGGAGTGCGTCGAGCGAGAGTTTGGTCAACGGCCACGGGTGTTTCGGAATACTGAGCTGATCTACAACGACGAGATCGGGCAACGCGCTGGCGAACTTGGCTTTCGTGGGGTGCTTGCTGAGGGCGTATCAGATGTTTTGGGCTGGAGATCTCCCCATTTCGTCTACCGTGTGCCAGGAGCAACGACCAAGATGTTGCTCAGGAGTTTTAAGCTCTCAGATGATATCGCGTTCCGGTTCACCCATCGCGATAGTAACGATTCTCAGTCCCTTACCCCGGATCGGTTCGCGACTTCGTTGCACGCGCTTTCCGGCAACGCGGATGTCGTCGGGCTCTTTCTCGATTACGAGACCTTCGGTGAGCATCATCGAAAAGAGACCGGTATCCTTGATTTCCTGGAGGCCTTGCCGCGGCACACGATCCTTCAAAGAGAGTGGAAGTTCCTCACCCCCTCTGAGGCCATTCGCCTCTTCTCCCCCGTCTCGGAATTGTCGTTTCCTCGAACGACCTCGTGGGCGGATACCGAGCGGGATGTCTCGGCGTGGTGTGGAAATATGATGCAGCGGGCGGCGCTCGGTGAGGTATACAACACCGACAAACTCTACGCTGGATGTGACCTCAGCGCGCCCGATATGGCGCTTGCCCGGGAGACGTGGCGTCGTCTACAAACCTCAGATCATTTCTACTACATGAGTACAAAAGGGGACGGCGATGGTGTCGTTCATCGGTACTTTAGCCCCTTTGAGAGCCCCTATGACGCCTTCGTCGCGTACATGAACGTGCTCAAGGACATCAACGCTCGGTGCCGTCGCGTGGTCGCGGAGCGAGATCGGCGCCCCGCCTCTAACGAGTAGTTCCTTTTTTGCGCGCGGGCTCGGCGCGAGCTTGGATCATGCGCTCAATGCAGAGCGAGACGAGAGAGGTCCATCCACTTTGGTGACTGGCTCCGATACCGGTGCCGTTGTCGCCGTGAAAGTGCTCATAGAAAAGGATGAGGTCCTTCCAGTGGGGGTTTTTGGCGTAC
>JAIXPR010000006.1 GCA_027486155.1 Pseudomonadota bacterium
AGGGACATGGAATCACTCCATGGTTATCGGCATGATGGTTGAGTCCGCCGCTGACGCTATCGGCGCGAACCCTGTGGTCTGTCGAGTGGGTGCGTATTTCCACGATGTGGGTAAAATAACGAAGCCGCTCTACTTCGTTGAGAATCAGAGTCCGGGAGATAATCGTCACGACAAATTGAGCCCTTCGATGTCAGCGCTCATTATTCGAGCCCACGTAAAGGAAGGGATCGAACTCTCGCGGAAACACAGGTTGCCACAGGTTATCGAGGACCTTATCGCTCAACATCACGGTACCTCGATGATAGAGTTCTTCTATGAGAAGGCTCGCAAAGAGGCCGAGGAGTCGGGCAACGATCCGGAATCGGTTGATAGAGCCTCCTTCTCGTATCCGGGCCCTAAGCCACAAACTCGTGAGGCTGGGTTGCTCATGTTAGCGGATGGGATTGAGGCTGCGAGCCGCACCTTGAGCGAACCCTCATTTGACCGTATTCAAGGGCTCGTACAAAAGATGATGAACAAGGTCTTCGCGAGCGGGGAGCTTAATGAGTGCGACCTTACCCTTCGAGACCTCCATGTTATCGCCAAATGCTTTACTCGAGTCCTGAGTGGCATCTATCATCAGCGCATCGCTTATTCTGAACCGGCTGATAAGGTTGGTGGCTCTCAGCACGAACAGGAGGGCGGGATGCAAGACGCGGAGCGCAGGGAGAAGCGGCGCGATAACCTGAAGAGATTAGGAGTCGAGTAGTGAAACGCAAGCAAGGTAGCGCGTCCGCGACCGTTCAACGGGCATGGAAGATTCATCTGACCGTCGAGAGCAGAAAGCTCGGTATCCCCTCCCCGTGGGTTAGGAAGATTCTCAAAGAGGTGCTTCACTACGTGGAGTCAGATATCGCCATTCCCGAGGTGGCCGAGATTCATGTCGTGTTGACGGATGACACTCGCATTCGGGTTCTCAATCGTGAGTATCGAAAGAAGGACAAAGCGACCGACGTGCTTTCCTTTCCTCAGTTCCAGCCCAAGGAGATATCCGGCCGGTCGAGGAGGAAGTTAGGTGTTCCGAGCCCCTACTTGGGTGACCTTGTCATCTCCACCGAGACGACCCTGAAACAGGCCAAGGAGTTCGGTGTAACAAAGCGAGATGAACTAGCTCGACTCCTCGTCCACGGGGTGCTTCATCTGTGCGGGTATGACCACGAGAAGGTGCCGGCCGCCGAAGCTCAGCGGATGCGCCGACGGGAGCGGTATATTCGCGGCAAGCTCTCGGTTACCTAGGGAAGCGAGGCAACACTGATTGTGGATGTCGACACGTGAACGTGCTCGTAAACGTGACCGTGAACGTACCCGTAATGAAAAACCAAGGTTTTCGGGTACGTTCACGTTTACGAGCACGTGGTTTTTGCTTTTTCTCAATATGCCTTAACAGGAGCAAGCCCTGTCGGCCGACCTGAGACTGAGCTCAATTCTCTTATCAATTGACGAATGGCGCATGGCAACGTATACGCCATAGCTATGACACTGCAGTTTGATCCATCAGAGATTAAATACAAACTCCAAGGGCTCGCGGAACGCGTGGAAGTCCTTAGGGAGTTTCTTTGACATCCCAAATCTCACGACTAAGGTCGAAGAATTAGAGAGGCAGTCCCAGGACGGCGATATCTGGAGCGACGGAGCGCAGGCGAAGGCCCTGATGCGGGAGCGCGCACAGAGCGTTGCGACCCTTGACCACTTTAAGAGGCTGGAGGCGCTCAAAGCCGATACCGAGGCTGCCCTTGAGCTCGCCCGGGAGTCTGGTGATGAGGAGTTCATGGCCGAGGCTGGTCGACTTTTGGCTGAGTTTACCGAGAGCGTTGGAGAGCTTGAGTTTAAATGCAAGATGAACGGCGAGTTCGACAGCCAGAACGCTATCATTGAGATTAACTCAGGAGCCGGCGGAACCGAGTCGCAGGACTGGGCCGATATGCTCCTCCGAATGTACATGCGGTGGGCCGAGAAGAAGCGGTTCGGAATTGAGGTCATGGACTACCAGCCAGGGGAAGCCGCGGGTATCAAGAACGCGACCTTACTGATCTCCGGAAATTACGTGTACGGCAATCTTCGCAACGAGTCAGGCGTGCATCGACTCGTTCGAATCTCCCCTTTTGACGCCAACGCCCGGCGCCACACCTCTTTCGCCTCGATTAGTGTCACACCTGATATCGAGGAAGAGGTTGAAGTGACCATTAACGAAGCTGACCTCAAGATCGATACCTATCGCTCCTCGGGTGCTGGTGGGCAGCACGTTAATAAAACTGACTCCGCCGTGCGGCTCACCCATATGCCAACCGGAATTATCGTTGCCTGCCAGAGCGAGAGGTCCCAGCACAAGAATAAGGCGCGTGCTTTGAAGATCCTCAAGTCGAAGCTCTTTGAGCGGGAGCAAGCGCAGCAACAAGCGAAGATGGACCAGCTTAAGGGTGTGCGTAAAAAGATTGACTTCGGTAGTCAGGTGCGAAACTACGTCATGCAGCCCTATCAGCTCGTCAAGGACCTCCGCAGCAACTACGAAACCTCTGACGTTAACTCCGTCCTCGACGGCGATATCGATCCACTGATTGAATCGTGCCTCTTGATGACGCAGTGATCTCCGGGAACTTTGGCTCAAGGTTCTCGGTTTGTGTCGGGAACTCCGTTCCCGTTTGTGGGGTTTGGGCGCTTTAGTTGGCGCGCTTCTGGTCTAGGTGGCACGTCAGTCCTGTTCGCTCTCCCCTCGAAGGTGCCACCCCCTTTATTGCGTTTGTCTGGGCGGGATGATGTTTTGCGGAGCGATTTTTGCATAGATTCCAGGCCATTAGGGGTGTTTCTAGAGGTGGGGTGCCCCTCGGTACAGGATGGCGTCTCAGGGTGTTGATGGATTATAGCCTGAGTTCAGGTGCCTATCTACGTTATTCACAGGAATTGCACATGTGGAGAGATGCGCTTTGGTGTGGCTTGAAGCCATGGGGCAGTGTGCAGTTTCAAAAGGCCTTATGCTGCATTCTCCACAGGCGCCTCCCTCGTTGATGCCTATTCGTGGCGGCAGACTCTATGGGTTCATTCCGGAGCGGTGGCATCGGGTAACAAGGGTCGTTATAGCGAAGGTGGGTGGCGCTGATTGGAAGGTGTTGGCTCAAGGGAGTTAACCGCTTGAGGGCGGAGGGGCGCCGCGGCGTCCGAATGACGGCTTTCAACCTACTATATGGACTTGTACGGGGCCGGACGGATTACCGAGGGGCCGCTTTAAGGTTCTATTTGCGTGCCACAGGAGGACTCCCCTGCCCTATCTGTTATCCAGCCTCGTGGAGCTTCTCGGCCTGAGGCAGTTCGGCATCGGTGGCAATCGGCAATGATAAGGGCAAGCTCTAGCAGGGTCAGGAGGTGCCGGTTGTGGTGTTATTAAGGTCTCGACAAGGTTTTTATGGCTAGCGTTGGCAGAGCGCTTACGCTCTGCCGTCTATATAGGGGCGGTCGGAGGGATGGGCAGAGCCGCATGATCGAGAGGTATGGAGAGCTGTCGGTAGTCATGGACCTGTCGTGCGGTGCTTCGCTTGGTGTAAGGTCCCCAGTCGGATGGGTTGTTCCACGTGGAACAGCTCGGAGGGGTGCTTGAGCATATGGAGTGGAGTGTTCCACGTGGAACACTACGCCTTGCTTGGTTCCCTCATGACCCACCCCTGGCCCCCTTGTAAGAAGCATGAAAAGGAGGCTGCTCTCAGAAAGTCACTTTCCTTTTCGTGGTGTGCGGCGCCCCGCTCAGCTCCTGTAATGTTCCACGTGGAACGCTCCGATGCTGCGCCGATGGATTGTTTCGGAAAGTGACTTTCTGGGCATCTTCGTACATTCAAGCCTCCTGCTCCCAGTGCTTTTCCGAACTGTTCCACGTGGAACATTCCTAGCTTCGCAGCCTTTGTGTTCCACGTGGAACAATCCCCTCTTCTCTCCATATTTGCGCCATATATTTTGAGCGCGCCTTCATTCGTGCATCATCTTTTATGTTGTTAAGAGTCGCTTCTCGTGGTACCTCTAACGGCTCTCAAGGTTAAGGAAATACAGTCTTTCTATGGCGCAAGTCATCGCCCTCTCAAATCAAAAAGGTGGAGTCGGAAAAACAACCAGCTCCGTCAGTATTGCTGCGCAACTCGCCCTTCTAGGCTTTAAGGTGCTCCTCTTGGATTTCGATCCCCAAGCCAGCGCGACCAGTGGTGTTGGCGTTCCCATGCACCCCGAGGGTGCCGACTTGTACGACATATTCTTCGGCAAGCTCCAGCTCTCTGATGTTATCGTGCAGTCCCCTATCGACAACTTGAAGGTCGTCCCCGGCTCTCATGACCTTGTCAGCCTGGAGCTCGAGATAGGCAAGACCCCGGGTCGTGAGTTGATCCTTCGAAGCGCCTTGGCAGATGTGGATAAAGATTACGATACGGTAATCATCGACTGCCCTCCATCCTCTGGGTTGCTTACGCTTAACGCCCTTGGAGCTGCTAACAAGGTCCTTATTCCGCTTCAGGCTGAGTACTACTCGCTTGAGGGATTGTCTGGACTTCTCAAGACGATAGCGTTCGTCCAAAGCACCTTTAACCCTAAGCTCGACATCCTTGGCGTGTTTCTGACGATGTACGACGCGCGGACCAATCTCAGCATGCAGGTACGCGATGAGACCGAGCGGCACTTTGGGGAAAAGCTGTTGAAAACTCGGATTCCACGGAATATCAAGCTCTCGGAGTGCCCGAGCCACGGTCAGCCAATTTGCATCTACGATCCGACAAGCGCCGGCGCTAAGAGCTACTTAGCTCTTGTCGGAGAGTTGATAGAACGGCTTGGCCTGAACAACGAACCGGGTACTGCCCAAGCAGCTTAGAAGGTGTTCCACGTGGAACAGGTGTAAGTACGAGAGAGTAAGTTAAGGAGAAGGTGTGCAAGGTTTAAAGAAGAATCAAAGAATGGCGCTCGGTAGGGGACTTAGTGCCCTCGTATCATCTGCTGCGCCTGTGGCTGCAACGCCTCCACCAGCCCAAATGCTCCCTCAAGTAGCTGATAATACAGTGGAAAATTCTCCCTCGGTTGCTACCACCGACCCAAACAGTGGAGTTCAATACGTAGATGTTGCGCGCATCTCGGCGAATCCAGAACAGCCGCGCGTGGACTTCCCAGAGCAGGAAATTAGTGAACTTTCCGAGTCGATCCGAGCACTTGGAATTCTTCAGCCCATCCTTGTGCGTCCGTGGCAGGGGGGGTATCAGATCGTTGCCGGGGAGCGCCGATTCCGCGCTTCTATCCGTGCCGGACTCTCTCAAGTGCCTGTACTTATTAAGGAATTGTCCGATCGGGATACGTTTGAGGTCGCCCTTGTCGAGAACGTACAGCGCCTTAACCTCAACCCGCTCGAAGAGGCGAGGGGCTATCAGCGCCTTATGGACGAGTTCAACCTCAACGCTCAAGAGGTTGCCGCCCGGGTTGGAAAGGACCGAGCAACGGTAGCGAACCTCGTGCGAGTTCTTAAACTTCCTCAGGCGGTGCAGGACTACCTTCGCGAGGGGATCATTACAGTTGGACACGCCAAGGCGATCCTCACCGTGAAGGAGCCTGCCGCTCAAACGAGTCTAGCTCAAAAGGTCATCGATGAATCGCTCTCCGTGCGAGCCCTTGAGGCGATCGTCTCGAGAGAGGTGGTCCTTGAGGATCCAAAAAAGCCGCGCCTGGAAAAGAGAATCAAGACATCTCAGTTTCCGGAGATCGAAGAGCGATTGCGAAATGCACTCGGTACAAAAGTAACCATTCGTCGATCGAAGAAGGGTGGAGCAGTCGAGCTTCATTTCTTCTCTGATTCAGAACTCGACCGTTTAATCGATATTCTCAGCACTTCAAAGGAGTAGGGATATGGCAAATGAAGTAAGGTCTTTTCAGTTCTTTGACTCAACAAAGACGGCGCCCAATGAGGGCAACGCGCGTGCTGCAACTACGGTGATCGGCACTGATGTTGTTCTCAAGGGGAACCTCAAATCCGCGGGCGACGTTGTTATCGCGGGCATCTTTGAAGGTGATGTAGCCTGTGATGGCCGTGTAACGATCGCCGCTGGCGCAACTCTCATTGGTGCCGTTGGCGCTGCTGAGGTAGTTCTCGGG
>JAIXPR010000294.1 GCA_027486155.1 Pseudomonadota bacterium
GCCTTACTGCTCTCGCCCGAGGCGAGCATGATCTCAACCGTGCCACCCGACTGGAGCGCGCCTTGCACGACGTGAAGGTTCGTAACGACGAGGCGGTTCTCCGCGTCGATAATGGTACCACTCCCGGTGCCCTCTTGGGGTTTTATGTCGTCAAAGAAGGCGAACGGATCAATGACATAGCTTCGAGTGGTAATGAAGACAACCGCTCGATTGACCCGTTTGTAGAGATCGATAGTTTTCTGCTCTTCGAGGGTGCGGGACGAGATCTGTGGGGCCTGAGCGATCGTGACGCTCGCCATTCCGCTCCACAGCATACAAGCGACGAGCCACGCCAGGAACCTCACGCGTCCTCCCTCTCTGCGTCGAATTCTCCCGGACCCGAGAGGTGCCGAACCCGCTCCACCTTAATAACACCTGGAACCATCTCAATCGCGCGCTTTATTTTTTGTAGTTGCTGCGCGTCTGTAATCGTAAGCTCGAAGCTGATAACGGCCTTCCCTCGTTCGGTTTTAATCTGCGCGCTGGCGATGTTTACCCCAATCGCCGTGATAGCCTGAGTTACGGAGGCCAACAAGCCGAGCTGGTCTTGGGAGTGAACCGTAATGCGAACACGCCGCGGCGCGCGAACGCCGGTATCCCACTCGACATCGATCTGTCGCATCACATCGCTGCTCAGGACGAACGGACACTCAGCGTTATGAACGGTCACACCTCTTCCTCGGGTGATGAACCCGACGATTCGATCGCCCGGAAGGGGCTCACAACATTTCGCGAAGCGAACCAAGATGTCATCGAGGCCCGAGACCCGCACACCGACCCGGTCTCTGCTTACCGCGGCCGCGCGTTGGAAGATACGCTGCAACGGCGATGGCTGAGACTCTAGCTTAGCCACCACTGACTTATCCTCAGGAAGGAGCTTCGCGATGACCTTGGCCGAGCTGATCTTTCCGTACCCGATACCAGCGAAGAGATCTCCAACGGCTTTGAGGCCCATCTCTTCTGCCACCCGTTGAAGGCTACCATCCTTCTCCAGTTTTTTGAGGCTGAGCTTCACCTTTCGCAGGTCCTTCGTCAGCAGGTCCATTCCTAACACCAGCGAGCGGGCGTGCTCCTCAGCCTTAAGGAAGGCGCGAATGCGCTGCTTCGCTTTGGAGGTTTTCACAAAGCGGAGCCAATCCTTGCTCGGGACGTGCGTCTTCGAGGTCACTACCTCAACCGTATCGCCGTTTGAGAGGGTGTGGTCGAGCGGCACCATCTGACCGTTTACCCGCGCCCCTACCGTGCGATGTCCCACATCGGTGTGAACGGCGTAGGCGAAATCGACCGGGGTGGCGCCGTACGCGAGACGGATAAGGTCTCCACGTGGCGTAAAGATAAAGACCTCCTCTGGATAGAGTTCTCCCTTCACTGACTGCAAGAACTCATCGGGGTTCTTGAGATACTGCTGCGTCTCGACCAGCTCTTTCACCCATTGCAGGTCAAACGCCGGAGCTCCATCCCCCTCTTTGTAACGCCAGTGCGCCGCGATACCCTCCTCAGCGATGCGGTGCATCTCCGGGGTTCGAATCTGAATCTCGATACGTTGCCCCTCCGGTCCGATCACCGACGTATGCAGTGACTGATACATGTTTGGCTTCGGCATCGCGATGAAATCTTTGAATCGACCGGGGATCGGTTTCCACGCGGAGTGAACGACACCAAGCGATTCGTAGCAGGCGCGAACGGTCGGCACGATCACGCGGAAACCAAGGATATCGTAGACATCCTCGAAGGAGAGCTTATCCTTATCCATCTTCTGCCAGATGGAGTAGTAGTGCTTCCCGCGACCCTTTACCGACGCGGAGATCCCCGCCTCAGCGAGCGTCTTTTGAATGTCGACCGTAACCTTCTCTACGTAGGCTTCTCGCTCCGGAGCGCTCTTCTTGATGTGCGCCTCTATCTGGGCGTAGAGCTCAGGACGAAGGGAGAGAAGACAGAGATCTTCCAACTCAGATTTGAGCCAATGGATACCGAGTCGATTCGCGAGTGGCGCGTAGATCTCCTGGGTCTCCGCGGCGATTCGATGCTGTTTGTCCTCCGAGAAATACTTGAGCGTACGCATGTTGTGCAATCGATCGCACAACTTTACCAACACCACTCGAATGTCTTTCGCCATCGCGAGAAGCATCTTGCGGAAGTTCTCCGCTTGTTTCTCCTCTCGAGACTCAAACTCTATTCGTGTGAGCTTGGTGACGCCCTCGACGATGTCGGCGACACCGGGCCCGAACTCACGCTGAATATCCTCGCGAGTTACATCGCTGTCCTCGATCGTATCGTGAAGCAAAGACGCGACCACAGAGGGCTCGTCAAGCTTGAGCTTACAGACGAGCAGCGCAGTCTCTTCGATGTGATTGAAGTAGGGATCCCCCGAGGCCCGGATCTGCCCCTTGTGGCACTCGAAAGCGAAATCGTACGCTTTCTTGAGCGTATCGAGGTCTGGGCTGGGATGGTATTTCTTGAGTGCGTCCGCTAGCTGCTCAAACGACATACCCGGACACCACCTACTCGTTAACCGTTAGTTTCCTGAAAACGAACTACTCCTCGTCGTCGTCATCAGCTGTAACTGGACCGGTCTTGGCAAGCGACTCACGGAGGAAATCGGATGAACGTGTATCTCCACTGTTCCCGAAGAGTCCCGCGCCGATCTCTGGACGACGCTCACGCTCAGCCGCGGCGGCGATGCGAGCCTCCTCAGCCTCACGAGCCTTTTCAGCTTCGTATTGAATCGTCTCATCTGGAGTCATGAAACGAACCTTTCCATCCGCGATCTCGCGAAGAGCCGTAACGACCGACTTGTTTCGTCGATCGGTGATCTGCGGAGAAGATCCCTGCAAGAGCTGCTTGGTTCGCTTCGACGCGAGCTGCACGAGCGAGAAACGGTTATTCTCTTGAACAAGACAATCTTCGACGGTAATGCGGGCCATATTTTACAAACTCCCTCTGGGACAAATTCAGATGACGCGCGCTCTTGAAGCAAAGCGCGGGAGACATCCGCCAAACTCTACCTTACACAACCGGTAGGATGCGTGAAGAGATAGAAATATCTTTAGCTATCGCAACAGGTTACCAAAGGGCAACGGAGCTGTAAATGGCTACGTCACCGAGAGTGCGAGGCCCTACCCTACGCACCCGGCTGTTGTGAAGCGTTCGCCAACGTACCCCTAAGCACCTGTGCTGACAGTGTTTTGTCTACCAAGCGCTCGAGCCGGGCGCCTGATTGCGCTGAATGTTCAGAGCGAATCTTACTCCAAAACAGGTGGATTAGGGCCGGGACTCACGTACAATGCGGTCAGAGACGCTTACCGTATGGGACTCGATCCAGCACACACGAATGGCCAGCACCCCTCGCAGCTCGATCCCGGCGAGTTAAAACTGCCTGCCCTCTCCCCGGAACGAAAGGAGACACTCGAATCCATCCGCACCCGCATTGACGCGTTCTCCGAGTATCTTAGAACCGCGCAAACCATCTTCATCGAGGCCAAAACTTATAGCCCTGGCTCTGACGAGGCAAAAAAAACGATCCATGATGGGAAGCAGCAGGTCACGAACGCGTTACGGTCGCTCGACTCTCTGCAACACCTGATCGAACTTAGGCCTGACCGAGTAACACACATCGCCACCCACGTGCGTCGGGCCTCCACACAGCTTTCTAAGATGAGCAACGTGATTGACCGCGTGCTTACAGCCAAAGCGACTAACCACCACACACGCGTCTTAGGCGCTCTTGTCCAGGCGTGCCCCAGAACTTCCCTCGACCTCGAAACGTCTCTCGGAGCACCCCTTAGACGCACCCTCGCTGAACGTTCAAACTCGGGGCACCCCTCACGCCCCCCGCTTACCGCATAGCGACACTCGCCGTAACGGCGAGATCCTCGTTCGTCCGCGGAGCTAGGTAGTCCTGCAGTGCGCGCACGGTCAGATAGCTTCTATCTTTCACCATCTGCAATGCCTCCGACACCGCGCGACCAGCGGCTATCGTTGTGTAC
>JAIXPR010000049.1 GCA_027486155.1 Pseudomonadota bacterium
ATCTTAATCATGCGGATGAAGCGGGCTGGACTCCACTGTCGCTTTTCCTGACTTGCGCCAGCTTGCACGGCGATGAGCGGCCCGGTATTGGTAAAGGCCGCCTGTTCAATGAGCTTTTGGCAGTACAAACACTCTTCGGGATTGACGTTTATCAACAGCTTCCGTGGATGGGTATCAACGTCAGCTGAGGCTCGAAACACATCCACCAGATTGAGTGAATTGTACTGCCGATTCTGATGAAAAACCGAGGTAGCGAAGAGACGGGCCCACTCACTTTCGATTACTCGGTATCCCTCCTCATCAGCGGTCCATCCCCCGTTACGTTTAATGCCGATTAAGCTGAGAAGCAGCGCGGTATACGCGGACGACGACATGTTCAGGCAATAATCGAAATTCTGCGCGCGAAGATACTCAACCGTCTTCGAGACATACTCATACGCGTCATTTATGCCGTCCTTCTCTCGGGCTAATGACCGCACCACGAAACCAAGATCGATACCGATGATCTCGTCGATATTAGGAATACTATGACAGACATCCTCAAACTGCTTCTCTACGAGAACCGTGATATGGCAGCCGGGATTCTCAGCCTTGATTCCCGCGATCGTCGGGGTAGCCTGAAGCATATCCCCTAAACGGGTTATGTTAACGAGGAGAACGCGATTTTTGGTCGGAAAGCGCTTCTTCATAAACTACTTCCTCACTCCTGACTCCTCAGAACGCATGCGCACGATCTGACTCTTCACATGATGCATAAAAAGAAGCTTCTGCTCAGTCTCGGTCAACTTACCCTGGCCAGTGACGATATCCGCGATAAGCGCGTCGAGCGCTGGCTCCTCTCCTCGATCCATCGCTTTGATACATCGCTCTTTCAATTCCGGATCATGGTCAGCCCGTCGAATCATCTCAGACCATGGGCTTATACTCTCCCGTTGACGAAGGGTGTCGTACTTGGTCGCGTATACGATGGATAACATCTGTTCAAGACGGCGCTCGTAGGAGTGGTCCCGAAGGATTCGAGCTCGCGCTCGCGCACACACCGCGTTTCGCTCCTCAGGATGGGCCAGGTAGTACTCGATCTGCTCCCGCATCTCTTCAAGCGTTGAGAATGTGATAATTTCATCACCAACCTCGAAGAGCTCTGGCAAAAGGGAACGCTCGTCACACAACTGGAACGCGCCACAGGCGGCGAGCTCAAAGGTTCGTGGATTCACGAAGTCCCCGCTGGGATCAACACCATCTCGCTCAGAGCTTGAGTGGAGATTGATATTGATATCCGTAGCGTTGAAGATCTTCACGTACTCCTCGGGTTTGACGCGGCGAGAGTCCTCTTGGACCAACCGATCAAACGGTTTTGCTGCTGGCCACTCACTTCCCCAGATCTTAAACGGGTAGTTCGCGAGACCGGCGAACGCTTGCACACGGTTGTGATAGCCCGCTCCCACGAAGGATATCGGAGATCCCCAACGTTCCTTGTCTTCCTCCGAGAGCCGAAGGGGTTGGTGGAATGAGGGATCACACGCGGTGGGAAGGTAATGCACCTCGCTCGCTCCGGCCGCCTTCATCTTTTCGATGCATTCGCCCTTTTGAATCGTGAACACAAAGTCGTAGTGCTTCGCCATCTCACGCCAATACGTGAAACGGAGGTAATCCTCGACGAACCAGAGGACCGTGATCACTCCTCGGCTTCGAAGCTCCATCAACGCCTTAGCGGAGATGGGCGCTTGCGCCATGCAGATAAGGATATCGACCGGTTTTTCGTGAAAGGTCTCTAGGAGAACTTGGGAGACAAACTCCACATACTGACCACGCATCATTCCCTGACGGAGGTCGTTCTTCACAAAGCGATCAAGAATCATGTAACCATCGTTGAAGCCGCTCACATCGACACCACGAACGCGTTGCCCCATCCTCTGAAGCGCTTGGCAGGTATATGTCGCGGTGGGTAGAGTTCCGCCGTGAAATGGCCCAAGCACCCCGATCTTTGGCCGAAGCTCGGACAAGCCACGCTTCGAATAGAAGATCGCCTTCAACGTGTCGATGTACTTCGGGTTCGTAATAGCCGTTTGAGGACGGGTCAGTACCTCACCTTCGGACGGCATATCGAGCGGGCGGATCTCCTCTCCAACACACAGATGAGAGAGCTTTGTAAGCACCGGTCGAAGATCTCGGACCCGCATCGCCTCTCGCAACGCGAACGTATCGGGCTCGCAGCACGCGACAGGGACCGCACTCATCTCAAGAAGTGCTTGGAGGTGGTATCCTCCCCCAAAACCGACAACGACTACTTGCTGGGCGCCTTTTATTCGCTCTTCAATGAGCGCCCGACGAACCCACGCTTCTCCCGCCGCGAGCGGCTTCTCCGCGTGGTCTAAGCAGGTATCTGCCGCAAACAGTATCGGCCCATCGTTGCTGTGACGAACGGTGATGTGGCTTGAATCTCTATCGGACACGGCTGTCATGTGGGCGTGGACGGTGGGAAACCTCTCCCTAAGAACCGCAAGATTGTCCTCAAACACGGCGTCGTGAGAGGAATGAGAATGTGCCGACGATGCCGCCGGAGGCACGAGACCAGTCGTTGCCTTCGAGAGAACACGGGCGAGAATATCTTGCGTGTCGATCGTAGCGCTCTGACAATAAGCAACAACATAGTCGACCGCCTCTTTCGCCTTCTGAGCTTCCCCGTCGTCAGCTAAAGCCTCGGCGTAGTTCAACGCCATCCATGCCTCAAGGGCGGCCGGATTAACCTCCTTGGAGGCTCGAGACTCACCTGACGGAAGAAGCGCCTTCGAGATCTGTTCAGGGGATGCCGCCACGGCAGCGGTTGGAGCGAGTTGAACGAGGCAATTGGTCAAACCTAGATTCTCACCGCCATCATCACCGATTACTCGCTCCCAGCACACAGAACACGAGAATCCAGCAAGAGCGGCGGCGTTGGCGAGATTTTCAGGAGAGAATGAACGAAGGTGGAGGGTATCGTGCTCATGAACGAGCATCTCCTGGCCGAGATACAACTGAAGTCGAGCGATACCATCGACCTTCAGGACGCGCTTTATCTCAATCAGATAGCTCGCTATTACCGGAATTGGCATACAAGCGATGGCGGCATAACTCCACACAAAATCGACTGACTGCGACTCAACCGGCGCCAGGTCAACACCGGACCCCACTACCAAATCGATCTTCGGTTTCGGCCCTATGAGTTCACGAGCCTTGGCGATCGCCAGGCGAGATACATCGATACCGATTACCCGATCGAATCGGTCGGAGGCGGCTTTCATCATGCGGCCTACGCCGCACCCTATCTCGAGAGCAACGGAGGTTGGACCTCCTCGAATATCCTCCGCGAGATCAAAGAAGTCCTTCGATCCGGTCTCCCACATCCGACCATCATCAAGGTGGCCCTCGCCCATCCAGAAGCGGTAGTCGTGTCCAACACGACGATCCCAATCGCTCTTCATCTGTTCGGCAAGTTTCTCTAATGGGGTCATGATTCGCTTCCTGCTCATCGTTCGGTGGAAAGACACGACCATCGCTGCGGATGGAGGTGTTCCTGGTGGCGAATCCGTCGCCACGGGTGCCCCGCTATCTGGCTATGGGAACCCATGGGTTTTGATGCTAGTCAGGCCCGCAAGGCTGCGTAAATTGAGGGGGTGCGGGCGACCGGGGAATATTACAGGATATCAGGTACTTAGCGAGATGGCGGGTGCCGCATTCGTGAGAGAACAACGAACTGAGGCGACAGAGCTCCTTCGTTTTCGATGACGATGACGGTCCACGATTACGTTAAAACGTAAACCGATAGCCATGGCCGGTTCTCGTCCTCGTCACACGGTACACGTCGCCGTCAGAGATCCTTCGCTTTCGATGACGATGACGGACCACGATTACGTAATAAACGTAAACCGATAGCCGTGGACGGTTCTCGTCCACGTCACGCGGTACACGTCGTCGTCAGAGATCCTTCGCTTTCGATGACGATGACGGACCACGATTACGTTAAAACG
>JAIXPR010000335.1 GCA_027486155.1 Pseudomonadota bacterium
AACCGCTATCGATGCAATCGCTTACTCAGCCTTAGCCACTGAGATAACCTCTTCGGTGAACTTCGGCTTAAGGTGCTGCTCAACCTTCAACTCAACGGAATCCCCCTCTTTGATTCCCTCTAACGAAACCCCTTCCTTAAGATAAAACGGCATAGTCATCGCCATCATTCCGACGATAGCCCCGGTATCATCACGATAACCAGGGATCGGCTGATGTTTCACTAACAGCTCGTTCTTCGCGAGGCGATCACCTGGCATTCCCTTGATAATCCCCTTAACGTTATAAATGTAAGCCTCATCAGCGAAAGCGGAGGTTGCAATCGCGCAGGCGGAGAGCATCGAAATAAGAACAGCCTTAGTTACCGTTGTCATTTTACTCATCTCCTCCACGAAGCTCCCAAACCTTCATCCCGACAAAAACGGTGTACATGAAAGTCATCGGAATCCCCAGCGCGATTAAGACAAACATCGTGACATCGATTCGGTATTTGATCGATTGGATGCTCATAAACAAGATGCTTGAGAGCATCGCCGCACTCGCCAACACGGTAAGCGCGATCACGAGCGATTTGCGAGACCAGAGGTAGAGCGCTGTCACAAACGCCGCGAGACCAACGGTTACTTGTCCCATCATGGGAATGACGAAGAAAGTCGCAAAGAGAAATGGTGCCATGAAAGTCGAGACAAGGACCGTAATGACCACCTCCTTAAGCGACACAGGTGGCGGAGCCTTCCTCAAACTAGCCGCGTGAAATTTCTCAAAGTCTTCGATGCGAATTCGATTCACTGCGTGAGCCTGTGACATAGCGGTCCCCCTAGATACGTGACGTAAGTGAGTCTACTGCAGAAGGTGTGGGAGCTCAATAAACACCCCGGCGGAATCGTTCGCCGGGGCATCGTTGGATATATCACGCTGATTCCGTTGACTCTTCCGCCGGCAGCAGCTTCAGGAGCACCGTGTCGACGCTCCCCCGAGAGGTCTTGAGCACTCTGAATGAGTACGAGCCATCGGCGCAACTCTGCCCAACCTCTGGAATCCCACTAAAAAGGATATTAAGAAAACCAGCTACCGTCGAATACTCCGGAGACTCAGGGAGTTGGACTGGGAGGTGCGCGTTCACATCCAAGATTGAGGCGTGCGCGTTGACTATGAAATCACCCTCTTTCCGCTTCTCCACCACAGGACGTTCATCATCGTATTCGTCCTGGATCTCTCCCACCAACTCCTCAACGATGTCCTCAAGGGTAATCAAGCCAGACGCGACGCCGAACTCATCAACCACTATCGCCATATGACTTCGCTTGTTTTGGAGCTCACGCAATAGCGATCCTATCTTCTTCGTTTCGGGAACGAAGAGCGCGGGGCGCATAATCCGAGAAACGTCAATCGGCTGCTTATCGAGAACTCTCCGCAGAAGCTCCTTCTCATGGAGGATTCCAACGACGTTGTCCTTGGTCCCTGAGTAGACCGGAACTCGAGAGTAGCCCTCTCGCGAGATAAGGGTGAGCGCATCGTCAAGCGGTGTCGCGATATCGATGGCGGCCATCTGAGGGCGAGGCACCATAACCTGGCGGACAACTCGCTCGTCAAATTTGAAGACCTTTTCGATGAGCTCGTGCTCGGTCTTTTGAATCGCGCCCACCTCTCCACTCTGCGCGCTCTCAGCCAACAGGAGCCGAAGTTCCTCCTCAGTATGGGTGTCCTCTTCCGATTGGACCGAGATGCCGAGCGGCGTAAGAATAAGCCAGGTCAGTCCGTTAATCATCCACACAAGTGGAGCTGTAACGATCGCGAATAGCTTCAGCGGGATGGCGCACGCGTAGGTGAACTCTTGCGGGTAGTATATTGCGGCATACTTAGGAATCGCCTCACCAAACACGAGGTGAAGCACGGTGATCGCGACGAAGCCCACAGGAACGGCGATCTGATGCGCGAGTGTTTCAGAGAGGGGAAGACCGATACCGTGCGCGCTCTCAACTAGCAAAGCCGCTACGACTGGCTCTCCGACCCAACCCAGCGCGAGGCTCGCAAGCGTAATACCGATCTGCGCGGCGGAGAGATATTTGTCCAGCTTATCGAGGATCGCCTGAGAGACCACCGCGACTTTACTGCCAGCGGCGACATCGGCCTCCACTGCGGAGTAACGAACTTTAATGATCGCGAACTCAGCGGCTACAAAAAACGCGTTGAGCGCTATAAGAATGATAATGAGGAACAGGCCAAGGAGCATAATTTCGGATAACTATATATCATTTGAGAAATCTTACTACTGGGGGCTTTTCAAGCTTCGAACAACGTTCGCATATGCAATGTTTCGGCAGAGATAGACGGGACACAGGCCGACGAAAGCACCGCGCCCGCTATCATCAAGGAAGAGGCCAGAGCCCCGCGTAGTGTGCTACCCTTGCCGGACATATCACGTCTCCGCTCGGCATCACTATGGATACACCACGCATCGACTTGCACCGACACCTTGAGGCCGCGGTCGATCCGAATGACCTCCCACCGTTCATTCAAAAGCATAAGATCGATCTCCCCAGTGACCTAGAGCGACTTCGCGCTCTCCTACGTTTCACCGCGCGACCCGGCAATCTCGCGGCGTTTCTTGAACCGTTCAAACAGCACATCCATAAGTTCTTTATCACGGAGGCCTCTGTCAGAGAGTTCACGAAACTTTGCATTCGCAGAGCCGCGCTGGAGGGGCTCTCATATCTCGAGCTTCGGTTCTCCCCCTTTTACATGGCCGGCGCATATGCGGGCACGCAACGGCTCGACCCGGAATCGGTCGTCTCAGCCGTATGCGAAGGGCGCGACGAGGCGGGGTCGGAGCACCCTGTTCGCGTCGGACTTATCTTAATCGTTGGACGAGAGCTCGACATTCAGAAGGGGCAGAGGGTAATCGACCTCGCGCTCAGGTATCGTTCGAAGATCTGTGGAGTAGACCTCGCCGGTAACGAGCACGGTTTTCCACCCCACCTTTTTCGGGATGTGTTCGCTCGGGCCCGCGAAGCGGGAGTCCCGATCACTATCCACGCCGGCGAAACGGGCTCAGCGGAGAATATTCGATACTCAGTAGAGGAGCTCGGAGCCACACGGATTGGGCATGGTATCGCGGCTATCCACGACGCGAGCGTCGTATCACTTCTCAAGGAACGAGAGATCGTTCTCGAAACCTGCCCTATCTCCAACTGGCTCACAGGAGCCGTGAAGGGAGATCCATCCAATCACCCCTTGATGAAACTTCACCGGGCTGGGGTGAAGGTAACCGTCAACACGGATGATCCACTTCTTCAAAGCTCCTGGCTAGCCGATGATATAAGGCAAGCCGAAGCGCTCGGCGCGACACCGCAGGATATCGCCTCGTTCATGATAACCGCTGAGACAGCCGCTTTTACGGACGTGCTCTCTATAAGCAACGCGTAACGCCCGGTGACCGAAATGGAGAAAGCGTATTGAGTCCGGCGGACTGGCTCTTCCGATGCCCAAGGAGGAACATTCCCTTGAGGCTCACGAGGATAGCGTCGTGCGTATCTCGATGTGACGTCGGGAAGATGGCTAGGTAGATCAGCACTGGAATAGACGCGGAGAGCGTCGCCCCTCCTGTTGTCCGCCACGGAATCTGGGAAGGCACTCAGGAATGAGCGCCGAGCGGTTGCATACAGCAAGTTTCGTTTGCGGTGCGTGTAGTATGGCGACCAGGAATAGTCGCCCTCCCAAGGCCCATCCCGTAAGCGCACTCCTCAAGACCATCGATGTACACGGAACCCATGCCCCGTCCCCTACCCAATCCCCAGCGACTCCCCAACCTCCTGCAACGCGATCAGCTGCTCACGCCAATATCGCTCGGAGCCGTAGTCGACAAAGATCTGTTTGAACGCTGGGTCCTCGTACCGTTTGGCGATCCATGTGGTGAAGTGAATCATTCTGAGCGCTCGTAGGGGCTCAATCAGACGGATCGAACTGTGGTCGAACGACCGCATCATCTCATAACCCTCTAGGATTGTGCGTCGTTGCCGCTGGGCGATCTCATCCCGACCGGGCGTGAGCAGCCACAGATCCTGAACGCACGGCCCCTCGAGGCTGTCATCAAAATCGACGATGTAGCACCCCTTCGTGTGCCAGAGGATATTCCCGATGTGACAATCGCCGTGGATTCGTTGGGTTTGAGTATCCCTAAACCATGGCTCACTCGCGCGAATTATGCGTTCCGCCACACCAAGGTAATGTCCCTCAACCGACTGCGGCACAAGCTTGTTGTCTTTGAGGTACGCGAGATTCGCATGACCGTACGTGTCGGTCGTGAGCTTCATGCGGTGATGAAACGAGCCGCTGGCGCCGACGTTGTGGAGCCGCGCCAGGAGACGTCCGATCTGCATCAGTTCGGAATCCGACATCTCATCGAGGATCCGCCCGCCGACTTTGGGGAAGATCGCGTAGAGGATCCCGGTATCCGCGACCTCACCGAGGGTGCCGCCGTTTGGAAACTCAAGGGGAACGACTACCGGGATCTCAACAGCGTCGCACTCCTTGAGAAACTGGTGCTCCTCTTGAATCTGCTCTCGCGTCCACCGACCAGGGCGATAGAATTTGATGACCCGATAGGCGTCCCACCTTCCCGCGTCGGGCTCAAGATCGATATCGAGCTCAACTTCGTAGACACGGTTCTCAAGACTGTTGAGCGCGAGAACACGACCGGTACATCGCACACCGAGCGACTCCACCGCCTCAAGCACCCTCTCGGGCGTGAGCTGAAAGAAGAATTGGGTCGCTGAAGGGGTTTCGATAGTCATGAGAAACAGAGTAGCCCTAACAGAGCGGGAACACAAAGGGGGTGCCTAGCGCTTACTATGACGCGCATGTTTGACGGAGGACGAGAACCGTTAACGGCTACCGGTTTACGTTTATACCGTTATCGTGATTCGTCATCGTCAGCGATAGTGCGCGGTACACACCGCTCCCTGGCGCGACCGGTTACGTCCCCGGGGTACACATCCTACTCGATCCAGCGAGCGCTCCAACGCTACCGAAACCGTCGATACCCAAGCACTACCAACAGGATGAACACCGGCCCCCCAACGATTGAGGTGAACACACCCGCCGGCACCTCAAAGGGAGGACGAACAACTCGTCCGAGGAGGTCGCAGAGAACAACGAGCAAGGCGCCAAGCATGAACGCGAGGGGCACGACGAGACGATGACGAAGTCCAACCACCAGTCGCGCGCATGCCGGAACAACGATACCAACGAAGCCGATAACGCCACACTGAGCGACGACCCATCCGACGATGAGCGAGGAGAGGATAAAGGTGGTGTAGTACAAGGGGGAGAGCGCTACGCCCTTCACCGCGGCGACGTCGTCACCAAAGAGCACGAGATCGAAATCGCGATGTCGTGTCATAACGTAGACTAGAAAGCCCCCCACCAACACAACCCCAACACCAAGGTCTACGAGATTCACCGCGGGGATACCGCCCATCATCCACCGCGTCACGCGGAAGAGTTGGGAGTAGTCGCTGATGTACTGAAGCATCGTGAGGACGCTTGAGCAAAGGAAGCTAAAGACGACCCCTACCAGCAGGAGGGAATCGCCGGCGGCCTCGCCGAGACGACGGCTGATCGTCATGATGAGGGTGATGCTCACGAGGGCGCCGAGCATCGCGCTCGCGGCGACACCCAGTGGAGCGCACGAAGCCATAAGCGAGAGTGACGCGCCAAGCGCGGCGCCAGATGAAACGCCCAACGTAAAGGGACTCGCCAACGGATTTCGGAAGATCGTCTGGTACACCGCGCCAACGCACGCGAGAGCCCCGCCAACGAGCACCGCGAAAATCACTCGAGGCACTCTTAGTTCGAGGATAACGAGTCGAGCGTCTGACGATGTGAGGAGGTCGCTGAGAGGCACGCGTGTAGCTCCATAGAGCGCTCCGAGGAGACAGGAGAGCAGGAGCGCGAAAGCACTCACAACGAACCAGATGAATGTTCTTCGCTCGCTCCGAATCATTCTACCCCGGAATAATCAACGACTCGCCAGTAATCGGATGCGGGACCTTGGTAAAGGAACTCCCGTACACCTCTTGTAGCAACGAAGGGAGCTCGGGCGCGGAGACAGCACCGTCCCACACAACAGCGCCCTGCCGTAGCATCACAACGCGCTCCGCGAGGCGAGTCGCCAGCGAGATATCGTGAGTGACAAGGATGTAGGAGATACTCTTTTCATGGTGATACCTCTGAACGATCCGCTCAACCTCGCTTCGTCCCGTCGGGTCGAGGTGCGCCGTTGGCTCATCAAGCAGCACAAGCCGCGCTCGCTGCGCAACCGCACCAACCAGGACAACTCGTTGGAGCTCTCCCCCACTCAGGTCCGGAAGATGTCGATCGACGAGATTCCTGACGGTCGGTTCGATAAGATCCATATCCGACACGCCACTCAATTCCAGGAACTCTCGGACGGTGAAGCGCGGAACGAACGGCAAGCGTTGCGGGACCATACTCACCATGCGAGCACGTTCGCTCGGCGTGAGCGCCTTCACCTCTCCGCCTTCAAGTTTTATTGACCCCGTATAGTGCGGAAGAAGTCCGGCGATCACCTTGAGCAGAGAGCTTTTTCCCGCGCCGTTTGCGCCAACGAGCGCGACTTTTTCACCCTGCGAGATGATGAGGTTGATCTCTTTGAGCAACGTCCGTCCCCCCACCTGAAGGGACAGGTCGTGGAGCGCAAGTAACGGCTGGGTCATGTTCGCTCCTTTCGCTCAAGAAGCTCCGCGAGCTTCTCCGCCAGCACGATATATCGAGGTCCAGGGATGCTGGCGTAATCTTCCGACAAGGTAAAGATTCGGGAGTTTTTAACCGCCGGTACCTGCGGAAATCGATTCCATACGGCGGTCGGCGCGCCCTTAAGCGCTGGGTCATCGACGTTTACCACCTCAACGATCGCTTCTGGGGAGAGAGCCATGAAGCCCTCCGCCGAGAGCATCGGAACAGCGACCGTTGGATCGGTATTTACATTCCTCATGCCCAAGAACTCGATGACGCCAGTGTAGAATCCATCTTTGCCGGACACATAGATTCCAGAGAGAGAATCCCCCTCATGCATCCGTCCCACGACAACAAGGGTTCTGTAGGATGGAGCGGCAGCTCGCCTCGCGCGAAGAGCGTTTTCGCGTTGCTCTAAGGTAGCGAGCTTCTCACGAGCGCGTGATTCGACACCACACACATCTCCGATTATCGAGATACTTCTCTTGATCCCCTCAACGGTGGTGTGATCAACCTCTTGGGCTGGAACCCCAAATTTTTGAAGACTCCCTCGTATCTCCGCATTCTCCCTCAGACCGAACACCTGCGTGGGCTTGAGCGATAACATATTCTCAAGGCTCATGTCGTAAAAGCCACCTACCGTTGCGATAGACTGCGCCTCGGGGGGATATCGACAGTACCGGGTCACACCAACAAGTTTCTCACCGAGTCCCAACTCATAGATCACTTCGGTGATACTGGGAGAAAGCGAGATGATTCGCGCGCATCGGTCCACTTCGGCACTACAGGGCGTGACGAGAAAGGGAGCGAGCAGGGTTAGAAGAAAGCGTTTCATTCGATAAGACTAAACGATACTACCATAGTCTTTTCCGCGGCGGCGGGAACACCAGCTCGCAGGGCCGGTTTGAATGTGGCTTCAAGGGCACTCTCCTCAGCGGCTCGGTCAAGGAGCTCCGAACCGGAGCTCTGTACCACCTCGGCTCGGTCGACGGTGCCATCAGCAGCCACCCAGACCTTAACGCCCACCTTTCCCTCAACCCCTCGCTCTCGAGCCCGCTGCGGATAGGGAGGTTTCGGCATCGAGACCATAACTGGTTGAGAAAATAGGGTCCCAAGAAGACCACCCCCTCCAACATTCCCAGGCTTAAGGTCCGCAGGAGGGGCTACAGGGGACTGGACGGGGCGCTGTGGCTGTTTCGCAGCGAGGGCCTTACGA
>JAIXPR010000102.1 GCA_027486155.1 Pseudomonadota bacterium
CACCGTGGGGGCATTCCAGCGGGCTTCCCAGCGCGAGGTGGCACCGACCAGCGCTCAGACCGCGCCGCTCGATAAAGCTCAGATTGGTGGACTCGAGATTGTCCAGATATTCAATGAGCTCGGGGCGCTTGGAGGGGATACCGCTCAGCTGGAGGCTGTCGCCAGTGTGATTCGAGAACACGATGTCACCGCCTCGATATCTATACCGGTCAGTATGAAAAAAATCGACGTGACACAGAACACCGTCGAGGTGGCGGTTGCTCACCTAACGTCCTTGGAACGCTTCTTCACGGAGCGAGGTGTTGGGGCTGGCTCCGTTGAATTTGTTCTCGGTGGTCCTGAGGCACGTGACGGTCGATTAGTGATTCGTTTTGAAGGGGAGGATCATGACAACTTTCCTCTCTAAACAACGGCAGCATGGTTCCGGTGAGGGACAGCCAGGTTCAGTAGTGTGGTTCATTAGCTTTGGCGATCTTTTGACACTGTTGCTCTGTTTTTTCCTAGTTTTGACGCCTTGGCAACACCTCAAGCGATCTCCTGATGTACAGTCATTACGAGTGATTACTGGGGATTCTTTACCCAACAATCCATCTGGCACCACCTTTGCTTCTGATCCGGCTCTGAGGGGATCCGTCATTAAGCTGGAGCTTCCGCTGTTCGAGGGAACGTGGCACGCCGACGGAGATCGTTTGTCCTCCGGTGCGCTGGTGAGTGACCTCCGGAGGTTAATGTCCGGCGGCGCTCGGGCGGACGTTCTTATATGCGCCTCACCTGAGGAGCGTGTTGGTATCATCCGGCATGTCGGCGAGGCGTTCGACGGCGGGCTTGGAAGTATTTCGAGTGTTCGATTTGTGGTTGTGGAAACGTGTGATGAGTCGGCGGTGCTTGCTCCCATAACAGGGAGCGTTGTTGGCAGGATAAGAATTTTAGGGACCTAGTCGAGAGATGGCAGAGGAAGATAAAAAAGAGGCTCCAGAGTCGGAAACTTCTGCGGCGCCTTATCGCAACAAGCGAGTCCTCATCGCCGCGGGCGGTATAGTCGCCTTGCTTATCACCGTTGGTATTCCAGCGGGATACTTTTTATTGAAGGATGAGCAAAAAGAGGTAGCTGAGGTTACCCCTGAAATGGCTCCAGAGCAGCAAAAACCTGAGGGGCATAATGATGGCGAGGACCTGTTTGAAGAGGGCGAGGAGCCTTTGGGTGCTATCATTCCGTTCGAGACATTCCTGGTAAACCTATCGGGTGGCAAATATATCCGTCTTCAAGCGCAGGTAGAATTCGAGACTCTTGATGTTCCTCGGCGTTTTTACACGCGCGCTGTCCCGATTCGCGACGGGATCATCTCCCTCTTAACGCAGATGACCGCGGAGAATCTTGAGACCAGCAAAGGCAAAGATAAACTTAGAGCGGAGATTCGTTCCACGATTAATACCGCTCTTCGCAAGGAAGAGGTTCGTAGGGTCTATTTTACTCAGTTTGTAATCCAGTAGGGTGACTATGAGCGAGGTTCTAAGCCAAGAAGAGATCAACACACTGCTCAAAGGTCTCTCGGAGGGAGAGATTGAGGAGGGGACCGTTGAGGCACAGACCCCGGGGCAAAATGTGCGGAAATTTGACCTCGCCAGTCAGGAGCGCATAGTTCGTGGTCGAATGCCGACCATGGAGATGATCCATGATCGCTTTTCGAGGCAATTTCGAACCTCCCTCAGTAAGTTTCTCGGACGAAGCTGCTTCACGAATGTTGGCAAAATCGAGATGGTCAAGTTCGGTGCTTTCCTCAAAAAGCTACCCCTTCCGTCATCTCTTCACATCATGAAGATGGCCCCATTGTCGGGGCAGGCGTTGCTCGTTGTCTCGGCTCCCCTTGTGTTTAGTGTCATCGATGGTCTTTTCGGGGGACGTGGCACAACGCGTGTTAAGGTGGAGGGACGTGAGTATACCTCGATTGAGACCTCGCTTATTGGGAAAGTAGTTGGGCTCGCGATAGAGGTCCTCAATGAAGCGTGGAATCCCGTACACCCGATTGAGTTTCAGTTCCTCCGATCAGAGTTTAACCCGTTCGCCGTGACCATCGCGCCACCTTCGGATGTTGTGGTGGTCGTCACAGTCGAGGTGGAGTTTGAGCAGGAGTGCACTACGCTCTCAATATGTATGCCGTACTCGACCCTTGAGCCGATTAAATCGAAGCTCTCCACTTCGGTACAAAGCAATCGCCTTGAGGTGGACAGCGCGTTGTCTCGACGGATGCAGACCAACATTAAGGAAACGGTCTGTGAGGTGAGCGTTCAGCTCGCACGCGGATCGGTAAAACTAAAAGATCTGTTGAAGTTGGACGTAGGAGATGTTTTGAGTCTTGAGACGATGCCACACGAAGAGGCTCGGATCATGGTTGAGGGCACTCCCAAGTTATACGGCCACGTTGGCTCCTTACACGGTAGCAGAGCCGTGCAAATAAGCCGCGCTATTCCAAAAGTAGATCTGATAAACATTAGAAATAAAGAGGAGATGATTCGCCATGGCAGATAATGAGATCGAGCAAGGACTAGAAGGTGTCGCTGCCGCCGCTGGTGAAGTCGCCGAGGCCGCTGCCGCGGCAGCTACCGCGACGGGTGCCGCCCCCGCGCAGGCCGCGGCGCCTAGGAAACAGAATCCGAGAACTCTTGAGTTTCTCATGGATGTCTCTCTACAGGTATCGGTTGAGGTAGGTCGGGCGCGCATGACCATTAATGACTTACTCCAAATGGGAGCCGGTTCTGTTGTGGAGCTTGAAAAGCTCGCTGGAGAGCCGCTTGATATTTTCATCAACGGCAAACCGGTCGCTCGAGGAGAGGCGGTTATCGTTAATGATAAATTCGGTGTGCGGCTCACGGATATTATCTCGCCGGAAGAGCGGGTAGAGGGTATCGCCTAAAGGATGTGGTGGGTGTCATGAAGACGCGTTGTTGGTGGTGTGTTGTGAGTCTCTTTATGGCACTGAGTGTGCTTACTCCTCGGGTAGAGGTGCGCGCTGACGATCCGCAGGGACGCGCCTGGAGCGCTCCAGCGGGTCAGGGAAGCCCGACGGTTGACTCCTTTAACGCCCAGAGTTCGGTTCTGCGGATGGTAGGGGGCCTCCTTCTTTGTTTCGGCGTGCTTGGCTTTGGAGTTCATGCCTACAAGAAGTACGTCCTTCCTCGTTCGTTAAGCTCACAACGTCGCTTGCAGGTTGTTGAGCGCCTTCAACTTTCTCAAAAGAACGCCCTTGTTTTGGTTAAGCTGGATGGCAAGGAGTTCCTGATGGCGACTGGCTCCGATTCAAGTCGGCTGGTTCCACTATCCTCGCATGCTAACGATCTCTTTGAGGAAACGCTCTCTTCGGCCTGCGATGAAGTAGGTGAATACAATGCTTAGGATGGTTTTCACTGTTATCCATCTCGGGGCATTAATCGCCATGGCCGTCCTCGCCTCGACCGAGGCGATGGCCCAACAAGCTCCGCTGCCTGATCTCTCCATATCGGTGGGTGGAAGCGAGCTCGCGGGAGGCGGTAGTGTTGCGAGCAGCCTCAAGATCGTACTCTTGCTCACGGTGATGTCATTCGCTCCGGCGATGATCCTCTGCATGACGTGCTTTACCCGGATTGCGGTCGTCCTAGGAATGACCCGAACTGCTCTCGGTACGGCGACACTCCCCCCCAATACCGTTATTACCGGACTCGCGCTCTTTTTGACCCTGGCGATTATGGGCCCTGTTTTCGAAAAGAGTTACGACCAGGGGATCAAGCCATATCTCGACGGGCAGATGGCTCAGGATGAGGCGATCACGAAGACCCTAGGACCGCTCAAAGAGTTTCTCGTTAAGCATTCACGTGAGAAAGACCTGGCGTTATTCCTTCAGATAACCCGTTCCGAACAGCCCAAAGACCCGGCCGACGTTCCATTCTTTGTCGCCGTTCCCGGGTTTGTGTTGAGCGAATTGAACGCCGCCTTTCAGATTGGATTCCTCATCGCGTTGCCGTTTCTTGTGCTCGACATGGTGGTTTCATCGGTACTGACATCGATGAGTATGATCACGCTTCCGCCGGTGGTCATCTCGTTGCCTCTCAAGCTCATGTTGTTTGTGATCGTTGATGGATGGCACTTGATCATTAGCTCTTTGGTGAAGACGTATAAGGTATAACGGAGGAACCGCTATGAACATTGATGACTACCTCCGTTTAGGGCAGATCAGTATTGAGACCGCGCTCTACACATGCGCGCCGATTCTCGGGTTTGGATTGGTGGCTGGATTGCTTGTCAGTATATTCCAGGCCGCGACTCAGATTAATGATCCCGCGCTAGCGTTTATACCCAAGATTGGGGCCGCCATCGTGGGAATGGTACTGTTCGGACACTTCATGGTGAATCGAATCGCGGGGTTCACGATCTTTGTGTACAGCCAGATCGCTAATATAGCTCCCAACTAGTAGAGAGGCACTAGCTCGTGGACGCTGAGTCACTTCACACGGTTCCGCACCTTTTGCTTGAGCGTCTCGACGTTGGGTGGACGTTTATCCTCTTACTTATGCGTCACGTTACCTTTTTGATGCTGGTGCCGGGCATCGGCGGTGGACTGAGTGGGGTCGCCTTGCGTTATCCGGCGGCGATCGTCTTTACCTTCGCGGCTTTCCGAATGGAAGGGGTCGTTCCCGTACCCGCGGACATGTTCACCATGGGATTACAACTTTTCGCTGAGATGATTCTTGGGGCAGTCATCGGCATGATTCCCATTCTTATCGTTTCCGGCGCTCAAACCGCGGGTCATGTGGCGAGCGGAACGATGGGGTTAAATGGCGCCCAGCTCATCGACCCCACAACTCAGGCGTCATTGCCTGACCTGGCTCGAATCTATAGTGATATCGCCATACTGATCTTTCTCCTGGTAGGGGGACACCATGTCGCGGTGTACCAGCTCGCTGGCCTCGAATCCACCATTCGCCCGGGAAGTTTCATCCTCAGCGCGCAGGGAATGAGCACCTTAATTGACCAGAGCGCCGCTATATTTCACATCGGGGTGATGATCGCCGCTCCCGTTATTGTGGCGCTGTTGCTCACGAATTTTGTGCTCGCGGTCATCTCCAAAGCAGTTCCTACCGTGAACATCTTCATTATTAGCTTTCCGCTCACGGTGGCAGTTGGTCTTGGAATATCGGTGGTAGCTCTGCCCGAGGTGGGGCACTATCTCGCGCGTCAATTTACGCGTCTGGAGCCGTTGTTCAGCGCGGTTGTCAGCTGAGACTCGATTGACACCGCGTGGCGCCGACGGGAGCTGGCGGAACTCTGACACTTCAACCTAGCTAACTACCCACAAACACATGAAAAGCCGGTGGCATGTCTCTTGCCTAGTCTTTTCGTGGAGCAGTGCGTGTCAAACGCCTGTCGATCCACCGTTTATGACGCACGTGTACTCGAGATAGCGCAGGATGGCCTCCGATAGTTTACCCGAACAAAAAACTGAAATGCCCACCGACCGGCGGTTGGGCGAGCTTCGGAAAGAGGGGTCTGTATACCAGTCGATGGACATCGTGCATGTCATGGTGCTGACCGCGGGATTTCTCGCGCTCAATCTCTCTTGGAACCTGCTCTACAACGACATGCGGTATGTGTTCACGAAATCATTCACCATGATCGGGGAACGCCCGTCATTTGAGCTGAATGACCTCACCAGCGGGTTTATCCGACTCATCCTTCTTGTGCTTCCTGACCTTTTAATTATCACTGGGATCGTGAGTGTGGTCGCCGTGCTGGCGGTTATGCTGCAAACAAATTGGAATAAACGAGATAGGTGGATCAAGCTACGGTGGGACTTCGTTAATCCGATCAAGGGATTCCAACGTATCTTCTCGCTCGCTGGTCTTGTGAACACCTTGAAAGCGATCGTTAAACTCGGAGTCGTTCTTCCCATCGGCTATTGGGCTCTTGAGGGATTGGCGCCGATGATGGTGCGACTTATTCACTCCTCCGTGCTCGATGTGCTCGCGCTCACCGGTTCCGCGGTGAGCACCGTATTCTGGAAGATTATGTGCATCTTCGTCGCGCTCGCTGTCGTTGACTGGGTATGGGGCAAATTCCAGTGGCTTAAGAAAAATAAGATGACCAAGGAAGAGGTCAAGGAGGAGCGTAAGTCCGTCGAGGGTGATGAGATGATGCGCCGAAAGATGATCTCGAAGGGAATGGCCCGTGTCGCTCAGAAGCTTAAAAAATCGGTGCCACAAGCTGATGTTATCGTGACCAATCCCACTCACTACGCGGTGG
>JAIXPR010000024.1 GCA_027486155.1 Pseudomonadota bacterium
ATCCCCCAACCGGCTCTCTTCGGAGTCGGAAAATCCCCTACTCACCTCGAACGCGAATAACGACGACCCCGTTCCGAACGCTCGCCGATTGAAGTCGAGACCGCATCCTCTGGGCCTCGGCCGACCCAGCCTGAGAGTTCACAAATCCGCTCACCCACTCGCTCGCCTCTTTGAGGGCGTCCCCATCGAACACCTGCCCATTCAGCACGAGCTCGTCAAAGGTCACGGTGGCGATACCGTCAGTCGCCGAAACCTTAGCTCGGGCTGAGCCAGTCACGTATCGATCAAGGTAATCTCCGATGATCGGTCGGGCCGCCTCCCACTCCCCAAGCGCGCGTAGCGGGAACGAGAAGGTAGCCACCGACGAATCGCCTTGGAGCTCGACGAAGACCTTGCCGTTAAAGGGGGTTTCACCGAGAGCGCCAAGAAGATCGGATTGCGAGAATGCGAACTCACCGGTCGCCCGAGGGTCCGCCATCACGCGCTTGAACTCCTCGACCTTAGATGAGAGCGCGGCGCGCGCACCGTCATCAAGCGCGATAGTCGGTACAGCCGCTGGCTGTTCCGTTGTAAAATTCTCAACGGCGTTTCTCATGGCGGAGCGAGCAAGCCAAAAGAGGCCGCCGGCAGTCACCGCGACAATCATAACCGCAATGATACACCCGTAGCCGAGACAACCGAATCCACGCTTTTGAGCTGCTTGTTGTGCCATATAACGCACGTTAGTATACCGCTTGCGGGATGAGAGCAAGCCCCATCGAGGCTATTCGAAAGACCGCTGACGCCCACGAGTCACGATGACCTTACAAACGTAAACCGATAGCCGTCGACGGTTCTCGTCTTACGTAGTCGTCAACGTCAACGAGTCGGAAAACCTCTGGTTGGCGACATCAAAACAACGCTGACGACGACGTATACGGTAAACGTAAACCGATAGCCGTCGACGGTTCTCGGTTTACGTCTCACGTAGCCGTCAGCGTCAGCGAGTATTTCACTGGAAATCGAACATTAACCAACATCCACTCTCGCGCTACGGGTAGGTTTTGCCTCGCCTCCCAAGACACTGCATGCTGCGGCACGGTAGAGCCCGACTCCTGGCGGGCCGTGCCGTTCGCCTGTCGATGAAGCCTCGATACCTCAAGTGTCATACGGATCCGTTGACGCTGACGACTACGCGCAACGTACAAACGTAAACCGATAGCCGTCGAAGGAACTCGCCGTCCGTCACACGTCCGCGCCATCGTCCACGATAATTGTTCAGAAAGCCTAACGTCACCCTAGAGCTCCACCTCAAGAGCCTCAAGCAGCTCCTTCCGAGTTGGCATCCCTCGAACGCTTGGGTCGATAGGGCCGTTATCCCCCAGCACCTCCGCTTGCCCCTGCTCTTTGCGGCGAAGGTTCCAGTGAATCATCTCATCAACCTTGCAGCTTAGTAACGAGATGACGTTGACCGTTCCTCGCTGTCCGATACGGTGAATTCGATCCACCGATTGCATCCAGTGCTCAGCGTTCCATGTTTTATCTATGTAGACCGCGGTTTGCGCCGCCGTCAGAGTGATACCAACGCCGCCAGCCGCCGGAACGGCGACCAGAATGCGTGGCGAATCTTCGGTTTGAAACGCTCGCACGGTCTTTTCGCGGTCGGCAGCGGACACCTCGCCACTAAACGGAGCCGCGCCGAGGTCCTTGTACCGCTCTACCAATTCACGGATATTCCCGAGATAGTTCGTCCAGATAACGACCTTCTGTCCCTGTTCGCGCACTACCTCGTTCACGATCTCATCGAGCTCAAGGAACTTGGCGGGGTCCCCCTTCCACTCCGGATCGATGAGCCGGGGATTCGACGCTACCTGTACCGCTCTCAGATACTCCTCAAGGATGTTCGTGATCTCTCGAACGAACTGCTCTCCTGAGGTTGAGCGCATCCGAAGGATAAGCCCCTCACGGATCTCGTCGTACCGCTCACGCTGCGACCCGCAAAGTTCGATCTCTCGGAGCGAAAAGGTCTTTGGCGGAAGATCGATGACCTTCTCTTTACGACGGCGCAACATGATCTCCTGCGCGCGGTAGATAGACTCGTGGACCTCGTGGTCGTTAAATTTCTTGACAGCGAACTCGCTGAACTCGGTACCAAGCTCCGCCACCGTTCCCAGCCACTTGTAGAAGCTCCGCCCAAAACGCTTTCCGCCATCGAGAAGCTTCATCTGCGCCCACAAATCAGTAACATCCTTTGGCGTGGGGGTACCACTCAACAACACGCGTCGCTTGCAGTGCGGGGCGACTGTGGACAGCGCCTTGAAGGTCTTGGCTTGGTGGTTCTTTACGCGCTGCGACTCATCTACACAGAGCAGGGTCTTGCGCTTGGAGGCGAGATCCGCCAGCTCAGGGGTGACGTAGTCGAGGCGAACCCCCTCGTAATTAACAACAAAAACATCGCACGGCACCGACCCCTCGCCCATAAGGCGCAACGTCCACGCCTTCTCGGCTTTATCTCCCGCGAGAACGGTCGCCTTCAGATGAGGAAACCAGGTCGTAGCCTCTCGCACCCAATTTCGTGTGAGGGAGTTCGGGCACACGACGAGTAGTCGTTCGTACCCTTCTGTCCGTTGAAGGGTGGCGAAAAACGAGAGTACCGAGAGAGTTTTGCCCAGTCCCATGTCATCGCCGAGGAACGCGCTCGGAAACTCCTTAAGCCATTCGATCGCGACCCGTTGATGAGGAAAGAGCCGCTGGGCCTCGCCAACCCCAAGCCCCGTTACCCGTTCGGCGGGAACATCATCGAGGGAGGCGTAGTAGGACGCTCGCTCTCGGAGTTCGACACGCGAGCGCACATCCTCCTCAAGTTTCACGAATGAAGCGCTCTTTGGGATTGCGGCAAGATTGTTTTGCTCTGAAAGATGCTCGACCTCTCCTAACACCGCAACGAGTCTCGAATCGGGGATCTCAATGTGGAGCGCATCACTCTCGGACTCGTAGGTGGTTCCAAGGATCTCACCGATTCTGTCCGCGAAGAGCGTGCGAGCGTCGCTCCCAACCGGTAAGGTAATAGCCAACACACCCCGTCCGGTAGGGCTGGTGCGCCACATAAAGGGAAGCTTTACGACATCGGCCGCCGCGTCATCGATCGGACCCGACACGTTACTAATCTCCTCAAGAAGTCTCTCTCGACTCTTTTCGATCTCATCTCGCACCCCATCGGTTAGCCACACCGTAAACGGGAGCGAATCGCTCCGAGCAACGAATCCAAGTAAGGTCCGAGCATCGAGCGTGAAAGGGGCCGCTTGGCCGGCCCGGCGCGACGCACTTGGAAACGCCTCTTTGAACTGCTCAGCGGTAAAGTAACACGGTCGATACTCGCCGAAGGCGTCCGGCACCTCCGTGATAAAGGGAACGAGGCACGCCTCGGTAAGCTCGCGCGCTGAACACGCATGTCCCGTGCCGACGATGTCGTTTCGAAGCGCGGCCGTGGAGGAGAGTGTCTCGCCAGCGAGGTGGTCGACCCCGAAGATAACCTCCTTGTCCCGAAACTTTTTGAGAAGCTCGGGGAAGCGCTCTACCGGAATAGTGTACGCGGCGTCCGACGCGCTGTAGGTGGCTCCTTTCGCCTTCTTTACGATCTTCATCGCCGTCGAACCAACCCGCGGAATCAGTCGCAACCTACGCTTTGGAAGATTTATTCGAACGACGACATCGATCGGAACGGCGGAGAGCACCTCCTCAGGAACGCAGAAGGGGTTTTTGCGCAACTGCGCCGATGCCGTGGGCGGGTCCAGTGGGACGATGCCCCTATCACCAAGGGCGTTGAGGGAGCGAAAGGCGGGAAACTCCTTGTGCACGAGTATCGTATCGACCGAGTCGAACGGAATACTCCAACTCTTATCGTCGGGGTGATACTTCGCCCCTTTGACGGACTTAACAGCCGCCACCCGGGTCGGAGAGTACTCAAAGTCAAGGCGCACTCGTGCCCCCTCTCGGACGTAAGAGATAATTGGCCCTTGCGGCCTCTGCCAAACCGGCGCTCGTCGAAACGGACGTTTCCCTGCCATACTGAATTCTCGATACCCTAATCTGCCACACACGTGACGAGATCGAAACAGCGTCAGTACTATCGGGCGATCCCCGATTTCGATTCGCCAGATCTCGCGTCTTGTTGAAGCCCCGCTCGAGGGCTATACCTCTAGCCATGACAGCACTCTCGATACAGGGGATTACGAAGAGCTTCGGTCGCACAACCGTGCTGCGCGACATCTCGCTCCGCATCGACTCCGGCGACTTCTTTTTTATCCTTGGGGCTTCCGGGTGTGGCAAATCGACCCTTCTTCGTATCCTTGCCGGACTCGAGCAACCCGACTCAGGAACGATCCTCGCCGATGGCGAGGATATCCTGAAAGTGCCGGCGCATCAGCGCGGGATCGGGATGGTATTTCAACAGTACGCGCTCTGGCCCCACATGACCGTCACTGAGAATATTCGGTTCGGCCTTGAGGTTCAGGGAACTCCCAAACTCGAGCGGGAGAAGCGTGTCGAAGAGGCGTTGGCCCTCGTTCGGATGAACGACCTTGGAAAACGATATCCCCACGAGATATCGGGCGGTCAGCAACAGCGGGTAGCGCTCGCTCGCGCCCTCGCCGTTCGCCCACGTGTCATCCTTCTCGATGAGCCACTCTCAAACCTGGACGCTCGGCTCCGTGAAGAGATCCGGCAGGAGCTCCACGAGCTTCACCGCTCCCTCAAGGTTACGATGATCTACGTGACGCACGATCAGGAGGACGCGCTCACCCTCGCCACTAAGATAGCCCTCCTTCGATCGGGGACGGTAGAGCAGGTGGGAACTCCGAGTGAGCTCTACCAGACCCCTAAGACCCGATACGTCGCCGAGTTCCTCGGGAGCGCCAACATCCTCCCCTGTAGCATACGGGCGCGCTCTGGCACCACCGCCGAGGTCACCCTCCCATGCGCGCCGAGCGAGCGCTTCACCGCTCAGGCTCCGAGGGAGACGGGCCACGGGGACTCATTTCTCTGTGTGCGCCCCGAGCTTCTTGTGGTGAGATCCAGCCGAGCGGAGAACGCTCCAAGCGTACCCGCTACAGTCCGCCACGTCGCGTACAAAGGCTCCCACATCGATATCGAGTGCGAGACGAGTACGGGTGAGCGGCTCCTCTCTCGTTCGCTGAGCGCACCACAACGTGAGCCCCGCGCCGCGGGTGAGGCGGTTTTTCTCTCGTGGCCGACCGGCACGGCCGTTCTGGTATATGAGTCCACACCTCTCGCATAGGCTATGAGCGGACGAAGGCTCCAATTCACCCTCCTACTCTCCTTCTTCACGATCTCCATGATCTATCCGTTGGCGCACGTCCTCATCAAGGCGTTCGTCGTGAGCGGCACCCCTTCGCTACAATTTTTCTCCATCATGATCGCCTCCGAGTACTACCGAGACGTGTTGTGCAACTCGCTCAATATCGCGATCGCCGTAACGGCTCTCTCTACGCTCCTCGCATACCCGCTCGCGCTCGTCATGTCGCGCAACTCCCTTCCCGCGCAGGGGCTCATCCACTCCCTTCTTCTCCTCCCCCTCATCTCCCCTCCCTTCGTTGGAGCGCTCGGCATGCGCCAGATATGCAGTCGATTCGGCTCCGTCAACACAACGCTCATGGACCTCGGCGCGATCTCAGAGCCGATCCAGTGGCTCGGAGGCGGAGGCGTATTTGGGATCGTCCTGTTACAGACGATCCATCTCGTACCGATCCTCTACTTGAGCATCAGCGCCTCACTGCGAAGCGCGCACGTCTCCCTCGAGGAGGCGGCTCGGGTATTCGGAGCTACTCGTTGGCAAGTT
This sequence comes from Pseudomonadota bacterium, assembly GCA_027486155.1. Lineage (GTDB taxonomy): Bacteria > Bdellovibrionota_C > UBA2361 > UBA2361 > OMII01 > OMII01. Next base: position 5,837 of record JAIXPR010000024.1, read on the forward strand.
CTTCGCCGCGTAGTCATCCCACTCTCTACCCCTGGATGGTTCGCTGGGGCGAGTCTCGTCTTCATCGCGAGCTTTACCGATCTCGGCACTCCGCTTATTTTCGATTATCGCGGCGTGATCCCGGTTCAGATCTACAACATGCTCTCCGACCTTAACGAGAATCCGGTCGGATATTCGTTCGTGGTCGTTACCTGCCTTCTTTCAATAGTCCTCTTCTTCCTCTCCCGCTCCGCCCTCGCGGAGGGAAGCTACGCCGGTTCGGCGCGTACCCGACAGGGCCGACTCATCTCTAACGGGGGCGGGCCTCGAGCGTTTCTTTTGACGGCCACGGTAGTGACCTATGCCGTGCTAGCCTGTGTTCCTCAGATCTCCGTCGTCATTATCGCCTCCGCCAAGACCTGGTTCCTCACCGTCCTCCCTTCAGAGTGGACCCTCGAGCACTTTCGGGGGGTACTCACTCATCCCATGACCGCTCACAGCCTCTTCACCAGCGTGTGGCTTAGTCTCCTCGCCAGTCTGATAACCATGGTCGTTGGATTCCAAGTGGCCTACATCATCGCCCGAGTCCGCGGCAAGATGAGCCTCGTCTGTGAGGTTCTCTCGCTCTTCCCCCTCGCGGTGCCGGGTATCGTCTTCGCGTTCGGGTATATCGGCGCCTTCTCCGGAACTATTCTCGATAACCGAATCAATCCCTTTCCCCTTCTCCTGGCGGCCTATTCGATTCGACGGCTTCCGGCGATGGTTCGGTCCGCTCACGCCGGTCTTCAAGAGGGGAGCGTAGCGCTCGAGGAGGCCGCGATAGTTCTCGGCGCAAGCCCTTCGGTTACTGCTCGACGCATCATCCTTCCGCTTGTCTCTCGACACATCATCGTGGGGGCGATCCTGACCTTCGCCTACTCCATGATAGAGGTGAGCGACAGTATCCTCCTCGCGATGGAGGTTCGTTTCTATCCGGTTAGCAAGGCTATCTACACGCTCATGGGCCGACCGGACGGCGTGGAGTTGGCCTCCGCCTTAGGCACAGTGGTTATGCTGGTGATGTTCGCCGCGTTCTACGGCGCCGAGTGGATCACGACCCGTCTCGACAAGAAACGGGCCATCACCCTCGCGCTCCTTCTCTCCGCCACCCTTCCCGGAACCGCGCGCGCCGCGGACGACGAGATTATCGCTGTCAGTCCACATTGGGAGGGAATCAAAGAGGAGTTCTCTAAGGGATTCGCTGTATCATACAAAGCGCAAACCGGACGAACGGTATCCGTTCGTTGGCTCGACGTTGGCGGCACCTCAGACATCGTGAAGTTTCTCAAGACCCACTACAAAGCGGACCCCGAAAACCTCGGTGTCGATGTGATCTTCGGTGGTGGGGTCGACGTGATGATGGAGCTTTCGCGAGCCGGAGTCCTTCAACCTGTCACTATCGAGCCCAGGATTCTTGACAGAATTCCAGCATCGGTGGCAGGGGTACCTCTCTACAGCCCGAACAGGGAGTGGTATACCGCCGCTATCAGCATCTTCGGCATCCTTATCAACACCGTAGCGGCCGACAAACTCCACATCTCTCACCCAGCCTCGTGGCGCGACCTTGGAAAGCATGAGTATTTCGATCTTGTTGGCATCGCCGACCCCGCCAAGAGCGGAAGTATGCACGCGATGCTTGAGGTGATCCTGCAAGGCTATGGCTGGGATGAGGGGTGGAAGCTCCTCGCCCGGATGGCTGCGAACGCTCGCACCATCAGCAACCACGCTAGCCAGGTCGGCAAGGATATCGCGACAGGAGAGATGGCTGTCGGTATCGCCATCGATACCTATGCCGGAGATGTCATTCGACAGGTAGGGCGAGAACGGGTGCTCTTTTCGATACCG
>JAIXPR010000271.1 GCA_027486155.1 Pseudomonadota bacterium
CGATAACGCCTTCTCCGGTAGCTCATGGACGAGTACTCCCGGGGCTGGTAACGGTAAGCTTATCGCCGATATTACCGGCACTCTCACCGTTGGAGGCTCGGGCAGAATTCACATGGACGCTAAGGGATACCACGGTGGTATCGCAACCCGCACGCAGGGTGGATCGCCAACGGGGCCCGGTAGCACATCAACAGCAGCAAACGGTGGTGGTGGCGGAGGCACAACCACCAACACAACCGCGGGCGCCGGCTCGTACGGCACAGCGGGTGTTGCCGGCGCAACTGGAGTGGCTGGTACAACGTACGGAGCAAGCGACTTTACGACCGCGCTCCATCTCGGCTCGGGAGGTGGTGCTGGCAACACCCTTAACGGTGCGTTTGGTGGTGGAGCGATAAAGATCTCGGCAGCGAACCTCTCCGTCGCCACCGGTGGGCAGATCACCGCTCGGGGAGGAGCCGCCACCGGAAATCCGGGCTCAGGGTCCGGCGGTACGGTCGTATTAAGTGTCCCTGGTACTTTTAGTAACACAGGTACGATCTCCGTCGCCGGCGGTGCCGGAACACGTGCCGGTGGCAATGGGCGGTCGCAGTTTCCGTAGTAAGGGCATGCCAACATGAACCTCATAGCGAGCCTGCGGGAACGCATATTTTGGGGACTGGAACTCGAGCCGGCGGTGATGGCCGCTCGCAGTATCCGTAAAGCAAGAGAATCAGGTCTGATAGCATCAGGTGCTACCTCCCTCATCGTAACCCGCCCCGCACCTAGGGTAGTATGAGGTCGCGACCTGAGCCGGAATTTTACGGTGCGCTCTAGAACCTATGAAGAGGTAGCCCGAAGCGAGGTAGCTAGAGTCGTGGCGATTGTGTGCATCGAGCGCACAAGAGATACGTGAACGCCTCCTTTCACGTGCGACGCTCCAGGATAATCATCCAAAGGGATGTCCCAACCACGACTAATGCCCCGCAGGTTTGGAGTAGGGTTAGTCCCTGGCCGAATACGAGCCACGCTATGGGGGCTGCTATCACAGGTCCGACGCAGCGAAGGGCGGAGGCCAGCCACGCGGGAACCTCTTTAAGGGAGAAAAACCAGAGCGCGGTGCTTAGAATATAGAAGACCACCACGGTAGCGAGTGCATAGTACCAGCCCACGAGATGCTCAGCGCTTCCTCGCACCGAATCGAGTGGTGTCGCCAAGAGGAGTGGGATGAGCGCGATCCCTCCGATGAGCTGAGAGACGCCACTCGCGTACAACGCTCCCATTTGCTGGGCGTATCGCTGTGATGGTCCATAGAGCGCCGCGTTGCCCGTCACCGCAACAAGGATGAGCAGATCCCCTAATCGATCGGTCGAGAAAAATAATGAGCCGCCGGTGGAGAGAACCACGGCACCAGCGAGATGGGCCGCAAGGAGCAGAAGGTGGGCTGGTGTTGTCCTATGACCGTAGAATAGGATCTGAATCAAGAGCACCATGTACGGCTCTATCTTCGTTAAAAACATCGCCTTGGTGCTGCTCGTCAGCGTCAGGCAGTATCCGAAGAGCAGGGAGATAATGCCGGAGCGGAAGATAGAGAAAATGAGGAACGAGATGGTGAGGTAGGGAAGGATCTCCCGAAGCGATCGCTTTCCTGTACAGGTCCCCAATACAAGAAGCGAAGCGCCGCCCAAGAGTGATGCTATGCAGATCACCGGCACCGGCGCGAGTCGAGCGATCGCCTCACCCTCGAATATCCAGCCGATGCTCGACAACATCGACGCGCACAGGATGGCGAGGATACCAGCGATGAATCGTTCCTGTTTCACGGTGGTAGAATCGCACTCCTAAGGGTCTCTCTCAATTAACTTAATTCCTCACAATAGCCTGAGGTGAGCCGGGGGGTATATAGAGCGGTGCGCTCAAGATGCCGGCCCCGAAGGGGATCTGATTTCTACCCTCTGTGCTCGAGCACTGGGGGATCTAAGAATGGTACCTCGATTACGCTACTCCCCGTGGGGATGCCCCCTAAAGCGCGAAGCCCCTTTGATCCCAAGCCGATCATGATGTACCCTCCGGCAAGCCAAGCCAGGGCTCTTTCACCCAATGATTGGAGGTCTTATGGCAATCATCATCGACGATATCTCCCATACATTTCACGAATACCTGCTCCTGCCTGGTCTCACCACCCAGCAGCATCTTCCCCAGAACGTGTCCCTCAAGACCCCGATACAGCGGTATCGGCCTGGGAAGGAGGAGATGAAGGCGCACCTGAATGTGCCGTTCGTTTCAGCCGCGATGCAGGCGGTCTCAGGACCGGAACTCGCTATCGCGCTCGCTCGAAAGGGCGGAAGCGCCTTCATCTTCAGCTCGCAATCGATTGAGGCTCAAGCGCGCATGGTGAAGCAGGTTAAGGAGCACAAAGCGGGCTTCGTTGAGTCCGACTCAAACTTAGCGCCGACCGCTACCTTAGAGGACGCGCTCAAGCTTCGTCGGAGAACTGGACACTCGACGATCGCGATTACCGAGAACGGCGAGCGCAATTCAAAGCTTCTCGGAATCCTCACCAGTAAAGATTTCTGGGAGTACAAGGACGACCTCTCGCAGTGTGTGAAAGGGTTCTACACCCCGCTTGAGAGGCTCGTGTTCGCTGAAGAGGGGGTGAGCCTCCAGGAAGCGACGAACCTTCTCTGGAAGAATAAGAAGGAATGTCTCCCGATCGTCGATAAGAACGGAAATCTTAAGTCTCTCGTGTTTCGCAAGGATTACTACGATCACCACTCGTATCCCGATGAATTGACCGATGGTCGCAAGCGCCTCTTTGTGGGCGCCGCGCTCAACACCTACGACTACATGGAGCGAACGGCCGCTCTTATCGAGGCGGGTGTTGATTGCGTGTGTCTCGATTCCTCTGATGGGTATAGCGAGTGGCAAGCAAAGGCGGCGGTAGAGCTTCGTAAGAAGTATGGAGAGTCCCTCGTAATCGGTGGTGGCAATATCGTCTCCGCTGACGCGTTCCGGTACATGGCCGAGCACGCTCAGGTTGACTTCGTGAAGGTTGGAATCGGCGGTGGTTCTATCTGTATCACCCGTGAACAAAAGGGGATCGGGCGAGGTCAGGCGAGCGCGGTCATGGATGTCGCGAAAGCCCGCGATGAGTACCTCAAGGAGACAGGTGTGTACATTCCGATCTGTTCCGATGGAGGACTGAACTCGGATACGCAGGTCATCGTCGCGCTCGCGATGGGCGCTGACTTTGTGATGATGGGTAAATACTTCGCCATGACTGAGGAGAGCCCAACCGCGAAGATCAGCTACCGCGGACGCCTCTACAAACCGTACTGGGGTGAGGGGTCGAACCGCGCGCGTAACTGGCAGCGCTACAAACAGAGCGACGCGGCACACCTCATCTTTGAGGAGGGCGTGGACGCCTACGTACCGTACAGCGGTCCGCTCTCGGACAAGGTTGGTGTATCGTTAGTAAAGCTCAAATCAACGATGTGCAATGTTGGGGTGCTCTCGGTGAAGGAATTCCATGAGAAGGCGCGCCTGACGCGGGTGTCTGAGATGACCGTTGTTGAGGGTGGAACCTCAACGGTTGAGATGCTCGACCGCATGAAACCGAACGAGGATTAGTGGAGTATGTGGTTTTCACGAGAGCAGTTCGCTATCTGTTCGGAAGCCAAGCAGTGGGGGCTCGAGCCCCGCTTTGAGCCAGGGGATATCGTGGCTCGTGGTTTCGCTGATCTTGGATTTGAGGAGTTTCAGGTCCTTCCGAGTTCAAAGCTCCTCTCGTTGACCGCGGGAACGGTAAGCGCGTTGCCGTCTGAGCACACGAACCATTTCTTTTGGATCCCATCCGTTGATGAGATCGTAGAGATCTTGGAGTGTAGAGGGGTTCCCTGTGTGTCCTGCAAACGCGTAGATCAACGTGAGTGGATGGTTGAGGCGCAGTTCGGTGATGAGCTTGAGGCGCATCAGCACACGTCGCTTCACCAAGCGCTCTTACTCACCTTGGTTGGTGTCCTTCGAAAAACCTTAAAAAAAGGGTAGTATTCGCCGATGCAACACTCTCCGATTATCCTCGCTTCCTCTTCACCGAGACGCAAAGAGCTCCTCTCGCAGGCGGGCGTTGCATTTACCATAGTCGTATCAGGGTGTGATGAAACTCCCATCCCGGGTGAGTCCGCTCGAGAGATGGTTGAGCGGTTGGCGGTCGTGAAAGCCGCCGTTGTCGCGGACCAGCACCCACACGCGTACGTTATCGGCGCGGACACCACGGTCTGTATCGACGGAGAGGTTCTCGGAAAACCTGAGTCCTGTGAGGACGCGTGCTCGATGCTC
>JAIXPR010000198.1 GCA_027486155.1 Pseudomonadota bacterium
ACCGCGTTGTGCGCGTGTCGGATCTCCCACTCTCATACTTCACTCCCTCGGTCCGGTGAATGTGCGTGTAGTGGGTGGAGTCTTAACTTGATTCTTGGATCGAATACATAGGCTGTTTAACAGTATGGTTAGTTCATTTTCAACGGGCTCATTCGGTGGTTTCAAGGGAAGCAACGAAGAGGGTTCGTTCGCGGCAGAGTTCGAAGCACTCATGCTCGGCCGTTTCGGCAATATTCGCCCAGGAAAGATCGTTCCTGGAGTAGTTACGCACATTGGCAAGGAGATGGTATCGGTTGATATCGGCTTCAAGTCTGAGGGTGTTGTTCCGACTGAGCAGTTCCCACACGTTGAAGGGAAGGTTCAAGCTCAGGTTGGTGACCACGTAGACGTTTTCATCATCGCGCTTGAGAACGAGATGGGTCAGGTTCTTCTCTCGAAGGAGAAGGCTGATCAGAAGAAGATCTGGGAGAAGGTTGAAGAGACCTTCAAGGCAGACGCTAAGCTTACTGGTAAGGTAATCCAGAAAGTTAAGGGTGGACTCCAGGTTGATATCGGAATTCCAGCGTTCCTTCCAGGTTCGCAGATCGATATCCGTCCTCACCGCAATCTCGACAAGTTCCTTGGACAAGATTTCGAGTTCAAGGTTCTCAAGATTACCCGTGACAAGGGCAACATCGTTCTCTCTCGCCGCGCTGTACTGCTTGGTGAGCGAGATGAACTCCGCACAGCTACCCTCAAGGTTCTTCAAGAGGGAGTTATCATGGAAGGTGTTGTTAAGAACGTTACCGATTACGGCGCGTTCATCGACCTCGGTGGTATTGACGGCCTCCTTCACATCACCGATATCTCGTGGGGCCGCATTAATCACCCATCTGAGAAGCTCTCCGTTGGCCAGACCGTTCCAGTGGTTGTACTTAAGTACGACGCTGAGAAGGGTCGTGTTAGCCTCGGTATGAAGCAGCTTCAGCAGGATCCATGGCAGACAGCTCATGAGCGATTCCCGATCGGTGGTCGCGTTAAGGGCCGTGTTAAGTCTGTTACGGATTACGGCGCGTTCGTTGAGCTCGAAGAGGGCATCGAAGGACTCATTCACGTTTCTGAGATGTCGTGGACGAAGAAGGTTCGCCACCCATCGAAGATCGTTACTGAGGGCGAGGCAGTTGAGGCGGTTATTCTCGGATTCGATTCTGAGCAACAACGCATCAGCCTTGGTCTTAAGCAGCTCCTTCCGAATCCTTGGGAGCAGCTCCAAGCGCTTCACCCACTTGGATCTCGTGTTACGGGCAAGGTTCGCTCGATCACCGAGTTCGGTATCTTCGTTGGTATCGAGGACGGCATCGACGGTCTTGTTCACATCTCCGACTTCTCGTGGACGAAGCGCATCAAGGATCCTAAGGAGATCCAAGAGCTCTTCAAGAAGGGAGACGATGTTGAGGCAGTTGTTCTCGACATCGACGCCGCTAATGAGCGCTTGAGCCTCGGTATCAAGCAGCTCTTGCAAGATCCATGGGAGACTATCGCTCAGCGTCACCCAGTTGGTACGAAGGTCAAGGGACCCGTTACCGCTGTCACTGAGTTCGGTGTCTTCGTTGAGATCGAGAGCGGAGTTGAGGGCCTCATCCACAACTCACAACTTGGCGTTGAGAAGGGCACTGATGTTGCCGCTCTCTACCCAGTTGGAACACAGATGGAGGCAGAGGTTACCAACGTTGATACACAGGAGCGCCGCATTAGCTTGAGCTCTCGTAGCATCAAGGAGCGTGGTGGCCGTAAGGAGTCCTACGATCAGTATATGGCTGACGAGGAAGCTCCACGTGTTACCTTCGGAGACCTCATCCGTGAGCAGATGAAGACCGATAAGGACTAATCTGCGAAAAGTCCCGTAACAGGGACACACAAAGGAAAGGGGCTGGGTGAAAACCTGGCCCCTTTTTTATGTCGTGTGGAATTGAAAGATATCGCCGTCCGACGACTCGATATCGCACCGGGGCTCGTTGGTCAAAGAAGGTGTCTCAATCGGTTCGATCTTAAAAACGTGAGGTGAAATGTTGGATTCGGCGTTTCCCTTTCGTTTGAGTGACCTGTCGCAAGCTGCTAGCCTCGGAAGGTCGTATGTTCCAGGCTGTTCAACGTTCATCTTCCCAAGTTCTTCCCCTCTCGCATGGCGTTGCGCGCCAGTCCGCTCTCTTTACTGAATTGTTGGATAGTAATCACGACGCCTGGCGTGTTATCCGAAAGGACCATGTCTGGTGCTTCTATCGGGAGGTCGGTGATGGAGAGAGCTCTCTTCCGTCCGGTTGCGTCGTGATAAAAAATAGCCCGGGGCAGTCGCTATGTTGCGACTTCTATACCTCTGGTGGCAAGCAATCTCTTTTGAACACCTACGGGGACGAGATCGTCCGGGCCGCGCAGAGTCTCGTCGATCGCGAGTATATCATCGCGCTCGTCACGAAGTCCGCTCGTGGTCTCGGGATCGATAATTGGAATCATAGTCTCAGCTTTTCAGGCAGCCACGTCACCGAGCGTTGCGCTCACTTGAGAGGGGGAACTTCGCTATACGATCGCATCGTCGGTTCCGATTGGGCCGCCAGCCAGCGGGCAGCCTTGAGTCACGGGAGTTCTCTGTCGGCACTTCGTCTGCAGCCCGGCCTCGTCGTCTCTCAGCGTGACAATGATGTCCCGATCGTTCGATGCCTTATCTCATATCCTCGAATAATTGAGACCACCTTCGCATCTTCACGTCTCCGAGCGGGACTCTACGCCGTGACCGAGGAGATGGTGTCCTTGGTCGTTGAGAACAATCGTGCTGTTGAGGAGCAGTGGGATTTCGGAAGTGATTGCGATCTGTAGGTCGCTCTTTAGTGCGTGGGCCGGCTCAAAAATACCCGACGCAGCGTACCCGAGCCAAGTTGCCGGTCGACCTCCACATACGAGTTGTACAGGATAAGCGAGACGAAGAGCCATATCGCGTTCGCCGCGACATGCGCGATAGAAACGTGAGCGAAGAGGGTCTCAAGTGAGGAAACAGGCCCTTCGTGTTTCAGGAATCCGGTTAGGATATGCTCGCTGCAGAGGAAGAGGGCGCAAAACAAAGCGTAGATGAAGCTTCGCCACAGTACTGAGAGCACAACCGGTCGATCCTGAAAGATGTGGAGATACGAAAATTTGTTCGCAATTAGTATCGCTTTGCCCCCGAAGAGCGCCCCCACAGCGGCAAAGAAGGTGTGCGCCGGTGTGATGCTGTAGGATTCGAGCACCAGCCAGTTCGTTACCGCCACTAACTGAAACATGCAGAAGAGAAAGATTACTGGTTTGGTAACCTCACGGATATCTTGAGCGAGTTTCTTGAGAAAGGTGACCATACTGGTGCTCCTGGTAGCGTGTGCAGAGCGGTTTGTACCACATCTCTCCCAACCCAACGAGTTGAAAGAGGGCAGGGATGCTCCGCGGATGCGCTCAAGCATGATAGGAGTAGATGGCGAGGAGCGGCTAGTTCCCGTTAACCGCTCGCTGCATGGCGGGACACGCCCGCTCAAGCTCACGCACGAGGTCTTGGGGAGCGAAGGGCTTGCTGAGAAAGGCGGTCAAGTTCCCCCCTTTGGCTGAAGCGACCTCTTGGGGTGTCGCATGGCCTGACATGAGGATGAACGGAGTATCTACCCCCTTAAATCGCAGGGCGAAGAGAAGCTCGATACCGCTCATCTCAGGCATTCGAAGATCACTAATAATGGCGTCGGGGGTTCCTCCATTATCGATATGCTCAAGTACCATCTTCGGAGAGGAGAGGGCGGTTACATTGCACTTGAGGCTGGAGAGGATGAGGGTCAGAGCCCGTAAAATTCCCGGTTCGTCATCGACAAGTACGAGTTTAATGCCTTCAAGGGTTTGCGCCATGCGTGGAAGCCTCCCTGCACCTCGGGCTAGGATAAACTCTAGCCCCTTTCTTATTCGATGCCGCAGGAGGCAAATCTACTCGCGGGTGGTCGCAGAAAGATGATCAAGGTCGCGAATTCAAAAGAGATTCAAAATCGCAGAAGGTCGTTTGAAATCTATTTACGACCGTCCCTTCCCGTGTTTTGATCCTCTCCCTATGACCCTACCGCACAAGAAGTCCGACCTTTCTCCAATGATGCAGCGCTACCTTGAGTACAAGGAGCAATACCCTGACGCGCTTCTCTTTTTTCAGGTGGGAGACTTCTACGAGCTCTTCTTTGATGACGCGGTCGTGGTCGCCAAGACCCTTAACCTAACCCTCACCTCCCGAGACAAGAACGCCCCGAACCCGATCCCGATGTGTGGGGTCCCCTTGAGCGTTCTCGACGGGTACATCGATCGGCTCCTCCCTATGGGGCACTCAATCGCTGTTGTCACGCAGACCGGCTCAGGTTCGGGGGTCGACCGGGCCCTCGAGCGCTTCATCACGCCGGCCATGCGCCTATTCACCAGTGTCTCCTCCGATTCCTCCGAGAGCGTTCTCGCAGCGGTCGCGCTTGAGCCCGACAGTCGCTCGGGAGCTATCGCCTGCACCGATCCGCAGACCGGCATCGTGCGTGTCAAAGATTCGCTTGAGGTCCCAACGCTTGCAAAGGAGTTGGCCAACGTCTCAGCCCGCGAGGTGATCCTGCCTCGATCCTCATTCGGAGATAAGGTTGATAGACGGTCCTCGTGGGTGCGCTCAATTGAGAGTGTGACAAGCTCTCACGCGGTTAAGTTCCGCACAGAAGCCACCGCATCAACCGAGCTTGCCGTGCCTCTGAGCGAATCCGCTCGCGCTGAATTTCACGCGCTCTCGCCTACGGGTAAGCGCGCCGTACGCCTTCTTTTGGCCTACCTCGATGAGGTTTCGCTCGGAAACGCTATTCCGATTCGCGAACTGAGTCCGATCCGACATTCAGGGTGCGTTATTATCGACGCGGCGACGCGGAAAAACCTAGAGCTTGTACAGAATACGAAGGATGGAAGTTCGGTAGGGACGCTCTTTGGCTTTCTGAACTCCACCGCGACGCCAGGAGGAGCGCGATTGCTCCGCTCATGGGTTCTCGCGCCACTCGATTCGAAGTCGGAGATCCTTGCTCGCCAGGACGCGGTGCGCGAGCTCATGCCTCACGCATCTCCTGTGGGATCGAACCTCAGTGGACTTTCCGATCTTGAGCGGCTGGCGGCCCGAGTTGAGCTCAAGGTGGCAAGCCCCAAGGATCTCGGAGCGATTCGAGACACCCTTGAGCGTATCCCGCTGTTGCGAGAACTTCTCGCCGACTGCGGAGCCCCACTTTTGCAATCACTGGCTCAACAACTAACCCTTCCCGAGGGAGTACTTGAGCACCTTACAAAGGGGCTCGTGGATTCCCCGCCGCATGTCCTGAACGACGGTGGGGTTATGCGGGATGGGTACGATGAGGATCTCGACGCTATCCGCGCTACCCGATCTCAAGCCGATGAGTGGCGCGCCGCATTCGAGGCGAGAGAGAAAGCCGCTACAGGAATCACGAACCTCAAGGTGAAGTCGAACAACATCATCGGATACTTTCTTGAGATCCCAACTTCTCAGTCGTCAAAGGCTCCGCAGCACTACATTCGGCGTCAAAGCACGGC
>JAIXPR010000372.1 GCA_027486155.1 Pseudomonadota bacterium
GAGGGACGAGACCTCTCGTATGAGGAGGAGCTTTCGAGGATTGGAGACGCGTTCGATACAAATGTAGAGAGTATGGATTCCGAGGGCCCGCTCTTTATTCTCTACACGAGTGGTTCTACGGGCAAACCGAAGGGGGTTCTTCACACAACGGCGGGGTATCTCCTGCACGTAACCGCGACGCACAAGTACATCTTCGATATCAAGGATGATGATATCTTTTTCTGTGGAGCTGATGTTGGGTGGGTGACGGGCCACTCGTACGTTGTCTACGGACCGCTCTCAAACGGCGCTACTACGGTTATGTTTGAATCGATCCCCACTCATCCGGACGCGGGGCGGTACTGGGACGCAGTGGAGCGTCACAAGGTCTCGATCTTCTACACAGCGCCGACGGCGATTCGCGCCCTCGCCAAGGAGGGAGACCACCACGTGAAGCGGTACGACAGGTCTTCGCTCCGTATCTTGGGTACGGTTGGAGAGCCGATCAATCCGGACGCGTGGTTGTGGTATCACGATATCGTTGGTGAGGGGCGGTGCCCTATCGTTGATACGTGGTGGCAGACCGAAACGGGGGGTGTTCTTATCTCGCCACTTCCCGGCGCTACGGAAACCAAGCCTGGCTCAGCGACGAGACCTTTCTTCGGTGTTCAGCCGGTGGTGGTTGATGAGAGCGGAAAGGTGTTAGAGGGCAATGGCGTCACAGGTCGCCTGTGTATCAAGTATCCTTGGCCTGGAATGATGCGCACGGTCTACGGCGACCATCAACGATTCGTGCAAACCTACTTCTCGATGTATCCGGGATACTACTTCACGGGGGATGGGTGTCGGCGTGACGAGGACGGCTATTACTGGATTACGGGACGAGTCGATGATGTGCTGAACGTGGCTGGTCACCGGCTCGGGACCGCAGAAGTTGAGAGCGCGATCGTTCGATCGGGAGTTGTTGCGGAGGCCGCTGTGGTTGGAATTCCCCATGACGTAAAGGGGCAGGGAATAGGCGCGTTCTGTGTGCTCCGCGGAGATGTCGGTGAAGGGATCGACGTCACTAAAGCGATCATAGACGCCGTGCGTGAGATTATCTCCCCGATCGCGACACCGGACGCTATCTGGTTTATCCCCGGTCTGCCGAAGACCCGCTCGGGCAAAATTATGCGGCGCATCTTACGAAAGATCGGCGAGGGGGAGTATGCCGCCGTTGGCGACACGACGACCCTCGCTGAGCCAGCGGTCGTTGATCAGATCATTCAACGAGTTCGGGAGTCTCGGAATGGGTTGTAGGAGGCGTCCGTTTTCCGGTTTCCATTTCCTGTCGGTGAGAAAGAGCGCTAGAATGAGGTGGAAATTGAATAGAGGGCTTTTTATGAGGATATCCTTCGCGTTGGTTGTGGGTTGTTTGCTTCGGTTGGGGGGTGTCGATGCGGTCGTCGCGCAAGGCCCGGGGGCGCAGGCGAGCGCGGATCCAGCGTCCATTCAAAAGGTCGTTGACGAGATCTGCTCGGATGGCGGAGCGTGGCTCCAGTGCTACTCTCTTGATCCGGCCAAATGTCGCACCATCACGACTGGGTTCGTTGACCCGTGCGTCAGGCGGGTAATCGCCAAGCCCTCTCAGGACCCGAATCTGCATCCGCTCGGCCAGATGCTTGGGTGTTTCAACCAGGAGTTTATGTCGAAATATGGGGCCGGAGAGGTTAAAACCCCCGAGTGCGCAAATCCTATGAAACACCTTATGGGATCTGCGAAATAGGGGGCTGCAAGGTCTGGTATCTCCATTCTTGGTCGGAGCAGGTCGAAAAAACCCGCATCTTCAGCTCTTTACGTTCCGGGTGTCTCAAATCCCCGGGATGTGGCATACTATCGGGTATGTAAGGGTTGTGGCATCGCACTGGCGCCGCAACAAAGAATAAAAAGATCGTAGCGGTGCAAGGGCCTAGTCTCCTTATCTTCCTCGTGTGAGACGTGTAACTGAGAAGGCCTTCGTAGTGCGTAAAAGCCAGTGCAATGTAAAACCGGGATCGCCTTCCGTTACCGTTTCGCGGTCCAGTAAGTGATGAATCAGGCATATGACAACCGAAAATAGTAGTGTAGAGGCGCCTCAAGTCGAGGCTTCTCAGGTAGAGGCCTCGTTTTTCGACCTCGTTAAGCATCCAAGTATCCGCGGCCAGCTTAAGGCGCTGAAGATTACGACGCCGACTCCGGTGCAGCGCGCCGCGATTCCCGCTGTGTTGACCGGACAGGATTGTATTGTTGAGGCTCAAACGGGAAGTGGTAAGACCCTTGCGTTTGTCCTTCCAATGCTTTCGCGTCTTATCGATGCGTCTCCCGTTGATGGTACCTTCGGGCTCATCATTTGCCCCACCAGGGAGCTCGCGATGCAGGTTCGAAACGTCATCGTCTCTGTGGTAGAGGACCTTCGGCCCGCGTGTATCATTGGAGGAGCAAAGCAGGAGGGGCAGATTCGCGACCTTCGTAACGATCCTCGAATCGTGGTCGGCACGCCAGGTCGCATCCAGGACCTTATCGACCAACGGAAGCTTAATCTCCGAAACTGTAAGATGTTTGTGCTTGATGAAGCTGATGAGATGCTTTCCATGGGTTTTGTCGAGGAGGTTCGCGCTA
>JAIXPR010000115.1 GCA_027486155.1 Pseudomonadota bacterium
CCTGAGAGCGTGGCGGCGGCGGTAACACCGGAAACCGCGCTCGTCTCTATCATGTCCGCGAACAACGAGACCGGTGTTATCAACCCGATCGCGGCGATAGTCGCGAAGGTTCGTCAGATCGCCCCACGAGCGCTCATTCATACGGACGCGGCGCAACTTCTCGGGAAGGGAGCACTCTCGATGCGGGAGATGGGAGTATATCTGCTCACCATCTCCGCGCATAAGCTCGGAGCGCTTTCAGGTGTTGGAGCGTTGTGTATTCGTGATGGTGTTCATCTCGAGCCCCTTATCCTCGGAGGGCCGCAAGAGAGCAAGCTCCGCGGTGGAACGGAGAACGTTCTCGGAATCTCCGTGTTTGGCGTTGTAGCGGATATGATCGCCGCAGAGCTTCCCGCACGTGTGGATTCGATGCGCTCAGCTCGGGATTCCTTTGAGGCGCACCTCGCGCGAGCGATTCCTGATGTTGAGTTTAATGGCGTTCACCTTGCTCGACTTCCGAACACCTCAAACGTGTACATCCCCGGTGTGCGAGCTGATGACCTCATCGTCGCGATGGACCTTGAGCGAATTCTCATCTCCTCTGGTGCCGCGTGTACCTCCGGCAAGCCTGAGCCATCGCACGTTCTCTTGGCGATGGGGCAGAGCGAAGAGCGAACGCGCGCGACGGTTCGAGTAAGTTTTAGGGCCGATCATTCACAAGAGGCGGTCGTTCGCGTTGTGAACGCGCTCACCAACGCCGTCACACGGATGCGGCGGATGACGAGGGAAGGGTAGGACGTAGTATGTCGAGCGAAGCAGCTGAAAAGATCGTTTCTTCTTCAATGACCGGCAGGTCGATCGTTGTCGCTATGTCCGGAGGAGTTGATTCCTCAGTCGCCGCCTACCTGCTCTCCAAAACCGACGCGCAGCTCGTTGGTGTGTCGATGCAGGTGTGGGACTACAAAAAGAGCTGCTCAGATAACAGTAAGGCGACCTGTTGTTCACCCGCTGATTTCAACGATGCTCGACGCGTCGCGGCGAAGCTCGACATGCCGTACTACGTTGTCGATTTCGAGGCCTACTTCGAGAAAGAGGTTATCAACCGGTTCGTTGAGACCTATCAGCTCGGCATGACACCGAATCCGTGCATCGATTGTAATAGTCGCGTGAAGTTTCGAGAGCTTCGCGAGCGCGCGCTGAGCTTTGGATGCTCCCACGTCGCCACCGGCCACTACGCGCGTATACGGGAATCGGCTGATGGATTCCACCTCCTGCGAGGGGTCGATCGTGATAAGGATCAGAGCTATTTCCTCTACACCTGTCGTCAGGACGAGCTCGGTAAAACGCTCTTCCCGATCGGGGACTACACAAAGCCTGAGATTCGGGAGATCGCCCGCGAGGTTGGACTCGTCACCGCTGATAAACCGGAGAGCCAAGATATCTGCTTCGTAGCTGGGAGCGTGCAGGATTTTGTGGCGAAGATCGGCGGTCGTCGCCAGAAGGGTGATTTCGTTCTCAAGGATGGCACCAAGATCGGTGAGCACGAGGGGATTCATCGCTTCACCGTTGGACAGCGCAAAGGGCTTAACATCGGGGGGCTTGCTGAGCCGCTCTACGTGGTTGATCTGGATCCGGCAACCCATCGGGTGATTCTCGGCTCGCGAGAGGATTTAAAGCGGGAGAGCTTCACGGTGCGGGAGATGCACTGGGTGAACCCGCAACTGATCAAGCGTATCGAGGCGGGCGAGACCGGCTTTGATCAGGAGGTTATCGTCCAAGTACGTTCACGACATCACGGTGTGCGGGCTCGAATGAAGGTCCTCGACAAACATACGTGCCTGTTCACCTGGCATGATGAGTGGGCGGCTATCTCACCGGGACAGGCCGCGGTCGTGTATGACCTCCAGAACGAGGAGCTTTTGGCTGGTGGGCGGATCGCGAAGTAGGGGATTCAACGGTCGACTCAAGGACGATTACGTCTACATGGGACGTATGCCGATAACCGTTAACGGGAGACGGTTCCCGTTCTTTCGTAATCGTGATGCGTCATCGTAAACGAAACGTCCAATTTCGCTCATGTCGATGGAGCTATCGATAGCGGTGACGTCGACGTGGGACGTGTGACGATAACCGTCTACGAGAGTCGGTAGACGTGGAGGGGTTTAGCGCTGCTTAGAAGTGAGTTTCGAGAGCATCTGAACGATTCTAAGGATAAGAGATCGTGCTGTTTCGAGAAGTGAACTGTCAACGAGTCGCAGAGCGCTGGCGCAGTTGAGTATGGCGCTGCATTCCAACGCAGAGGAGCGAGCGATTTCAAAGAAGCGCCTTCTCTCTCGCCGCGAGAATTTGCCGGAGCCTTCGGCGATGTTCAGTGGTACGGAGAGACTCGCTCTCCTGAGCTGATCCCCGAGGTGAGCGAAACCCTTTGGAAGCTGATCATGAAGCATGGCGGCGGTAGCGATAAACTCTATAGCGCATTGATAAACATCAAGCTTTTCGTATCCGAAATTTTCCATCTTGGACGTTATCGATGAAAAAAATCGGAAGTTGCCTCGAATAATCGCTGACGTCTCTCGATGACGACAGAACGTGAACCGTCTTCCGTGGACGGTTATCGTCCCCGTCCCACGTCGACGTCATCGTCATCGAGTCTGGGGAGCGTCGACATGTCCCGAAACCGATGCTGGGCCGTCCGTTGACGTTGACGTCTCTCGATGACGATAGAACGTGAACCGTCTACCGTGGACGGTTATCGTCCCCCGTCCCAGGTGGTCGTCATCGTGATCGGTTAAAATACGGGTAAAACGACCTGTTTTCATATACTTGCCCTTGGTTGAATAGCCTCTCTCGACCAGGTACACTCCCCGAGCAGTTGTTAACCCCCCTCTCAATCACCAAAGAGAGCCATAACCCTACTCCGGATGGCTACTTTTGTGATTGTGAGGCTTCCACGTTGGGAGCTTTACAGATGAGATTTGGAATCCTTAAGGTCGCCTCCGAGAACGGAGACGACGCCAACAAGAATCGTCGTCCGGTTGCTGAGCCGCTCGGACAGGAACACTATAGTGAGATCGAGGGACGCCTCCAGTACACCTTCTCCGAGAAGGCATGGCTTGAGCGCGCCTTGACCCATCGCTCTGTGCATGCGCGTGGAGAGAAGACCGATTACGAGCGATTGGAGTTCCTCGGCGATGCCGTGTTTGACCTCGCCGTAGCGCACCTCTTACTCGATCACCACCCAGAGGCCCGGGAGGGTGAGCTCTCGAAGATGCGAGCCGCGCTCGTGAATACCTCATCCCTCGCTGAGATAGCGCGTGAGCTTGAGCTTGGAAAATTCATACGATTGAGTCGTGGCGAGCTCGCGAGTGGTGGTTCGGATCGAGCGTCGATCCTCGCGGATGTTTTAGAGGCTGTTCTTGGCGCTATCTACCGTGAGGGTGGATATGACATTGCGCGCGGATGTGTAGAGCGACTCCTCGGCGCGAGACTTGTGAACGTTAACCCTCGGGATCCGAAGACAGAGCTTCAGGAGGCGTTGCACGCCGCTGGCAGTGACGCGCCGGTCTATCGCCTTGAGTGCGTTGAGGGCCCGGAGCATCAACCGATCTTCGTATCGATCGTTGAGGTCGATGGTCAGGTCGTCGGGCGGGGCAGGGGAGCGACGAAGAAGGCGTCTCAACAGAACGCCGCTGAGGAAGCGCTCGCGCACCTTAAGGGTGGCGATGACCTCGATGCTCGCTTCTTGGTGAAGCCTGCCGGAGAAAACCAGGACACGACAGAGATGTCGGCAACAGAGGCGCCATCTCAGGTGAAGGAATCGGTAACGGAATCGTCGGAGTAAACTATGACACATCAAAACTCACTCCCGACGGTATGTATCGTCGGCCGAACCAACGTAGGTAAGTCAACGCTCTTCAACGCCCTCGTGGGTAAGCGGCGAGCTGTTGTGAAGGACCAGGCCGGTGTGACTCGTGATCGATATTACGAACTCGTCACCCGCCACGACTTCCCGTTCACGTTGATCGACACGGGCGCCCTCGTTGGAGAGGAGGACCTCGTCCTGCACGAGGCGGTGCGTCAGCAGACCGCTCTCGCCATGCAGCAGAGCGATCTGATCATCGTGGTATTCGATGGTCTTCACGGATTGCATCCCCTCGACAGTGAGGTGGTCGATCTCGTTCGACAGATGGAGAAGCCGACGATCTACGTGGCCAATAAGTGTGAGAAACCCTCCGCGGCTCTCACATCCGCTGAACTCTATAGCTTAGGAGTAGAGGAGATTATACCGCTCAGCGCGGCGCATCGCCGCGGTATCCGAGACCTGCTCTCGAAGATGGAGGAGCTCGCAGGTTCCTCCGGCTTGCGTGGCGAACTCGCGGATGGGGAGGATGAGGCGTATAACGTGGTTGACGAAAATGGGACTGAAACCTCGGTGCCCGTTGAAGAGGATGACCTTACCGAGTTCGATGAAAACGCCACTCCAGACCTCGAGAGCGACGAACCCGCGCTCCCTGGGCTCGAGGAGGATCCTGACAAGGCTATCAATATCGCCATCATCGGAAAGCCAAACGTCGGTAAAAGTACCTTCGTCAATCGGTTGCTCGGTGAGGATCGATTGATTACCTCCCCGATCGCCGGAACTACCCGTGATAGTATTACGTGCGAACTCACTAGAAATGGACAGGTCTTTCAGATCGTCGATACCGCCGGTCTTCGCAAGAAGGCGGGGGTAAAGGATCACACCGTCGAGCGTTTCAGCAATATTCGAACCCTTCGCTCGCTCGCGCAGAGCGATGTGGCGGTCTTCCTCATCGATGCCTCCGAGGGAATTCCTACCGAGCAGGACGCTCGAATCGTGGGGCTCGCGCATGAGAAGGGGAAGAGCCTCGTTATCGTGGTGAATAAGTGGGATCTCATCGAGAAGGACCCGCGAATCGCTGAGGAGTACCGTCACGCGATTCGCATGACCTTCAAATTCGCGTCGTACGCTCCGGTGATCTTCGTTTCGGCGTTGACCGGACTTCGATGCCTCTCGGTATTTGATGAGGTGAAGAGAGTACACGCGGCGGCTCGAGTACGGCTAACAACCGGA
This sequence comes from Pseudomonadota bacterium, assembly GCA_027486155.1. Taxonomy (GTDB): domain Bacteria; phylum Bdellovibrionota_C; class UBA2361; order UBA2361; family OMII01; genus OMII01. The sequence continues at coordinate 5,072 of JAIXPR010000115.1, forward strand.
CAGGTGAACAAGCTCTTCACCGATGCCTTTAACTCGAAGCCACCCCCGGTCTACCGAGGTGTTCCGATTAAGCTTCTCTACGCGACGCAGGTAGCGGCGAATCCTCCGACCTTCGCCGTGTTCGTCAACCACCCTGAGCGGTTGCGGTTTAACTACGAGCGGTATCTGAAAAATACAGTTCGTCGTCACTATCCGTTCCCCGGCAGCGATGTGCGGATCCTATTCCGTCGACGAAGCCGTCTCACGAATCAACGGCGGCGAGTGGCGTAGGCTGTCCAGCTACGACTCTGCGAGTTCCTCTACGCTACACTACACTGTGCGAAGGACCTTTGTGTACTTTGTGGTGAAAAGAGATATGTGGAGCCGACCTCACGAGCTGACCATGTTCGCAACTCTACGCGCTACTTCGGCACAATCTCGCTGATAACGCAGATCCGTTGGCGTGCTGATTTGAGCTTTACCTCATGCATCTCGTGGATGTTCTTCTCGCGAATGTCGAGCAGAATGATCGATTTCGGATCGGCTTTGAGCACAAGATGTTGGTGGAGGGGATTTGATCTCTTAGCGTCCGCCATTAATTTTTCAAGGAGCTTAATCCGCTCCTCCTCGCTTTTCGCCGCGGTCACCTTGTTGAGATCGGTATTGTAGAGCACAACGCTCCCTGGTTTTAGGCACTCACTTTCAGGTCGCACGAAGGTGCCAACCATGGGAGTGGTGACCGGCCTGCCGTTCAAAAGGAGTTCGTTGTTCTCGACCGTATAGGGAAGGATAACCTTGGCGACCTCGGGGTTGAGCTGGTTCGCCGCGAGGATGGTCGCGACCGCTCCCGAGCCTTTTACGATCTCGTTGAGACCTGAGAATCCAACGATCGCGGGTGGTTCTGCCGTTGTCGCTCCCTCAGTCACGATTGTGAGGTATGGGTTGTTGTTATCGATGCCGATGAAGGTCTTCCCGAGGTTGATGGTGAGGTTTCCGGAAACCTTGTACACTTTTTCGTTAATGACGAGCTCCGAGTAGGTCGGCGGCTGCGCTTGCCCATCGAAACGGATGAAGATGTGCTTCACTCCCTCTGCCGGGGTCGTTTCGAGGTTGAATTCCTGGGGAGCGATGGGAGATCCAGCTATAACGAAGATCCCTTGCGCGTCGTTCTTAGACCCGACAATTACCTTTGAGGTACCGCTTGAATGCTGGTAGACCCCAGACGCTCGGGTAAGAATAAAGTCGGCCTGAGCTTGACCTGCCCCCCAAATCGAGAGGGTCGCCGCCAGGAGTATCGACACCAACCTATCTCGTCTGATTTCTCGATTGGCCGCTATCCCACTCTCCGAGGAGGGGCAAGCGTCACGTCGTGGGATAGTAAAAAGAGGTCGTCTCATAGGATTCTTCAACGCTTTCCGCCGCATGAGGAGTAAAGAGCCAGGTTTTTCCCGTACCCGCCGAGTAGCGCTCGACCGATAGCGAGCTCTCCCCCTTCACCCAGGATAATCGGCTCAAAATACTCGGGAGCATTAGCTGTACTTTGCTCTTGCTCCCTGCGAAAGTAATAAACCATGATAGGGGCCTAACAGGACGCCCAATTCCGCATAAACGCAGTTTTATATCCGTGGAGTCGCCGTGATTCTCATCCTTGATTTCGGTTCCCAGTACACCCAACTTATAGCCCGGCGGGTTCGTGAGTTCAGCGTCTATAGCGAGGTTCGGCCCTGTACGAGCGATCCGAGCTCGATTGACCTCTCCAAGGTAAAGGGGCTCATCCTCTCGGGAGGACCCTCAAGCGTGACAGATGAGGATGCTCCCAAGTTTGATCCGGCGTGGCTCTCACTCGACATGCCAATTTTGGGCATCTGTTACGGAATGCAGCTGATGGCCCATCATTTTGGGGGAACCCTTGGACGGGGAACCGCTCGCGAATACGGACCTTCAACTATCACAATTGAAGAAAACACAGGAATCTTTCAGTCCTGGGAGAAAGGAACCCAGCTTTCGGTGTGGATGAGCCACGGAGATCACGTTGATCAGCTTCCTAAAGATTTCATCACGTGCGCCTCAAGCAAGGGAGCGCCGATTGTGGGAATGCGGCACACCTCGAAGCCGCTCTCAGCGCTGCAGTTCCATCCAGAGGTGGTCCATACACCGGAGGGTAAGACCCTTATCATGAACTTCGTCTTTAACGAGGCGAAGTGCTCGTCCGACTGGACCCCAGGGAACTTTATTGAGCAGCAGGTTGCGAAGATCGCTGACCAGGTGCCGGCCCCTGCGCAGGCGATCTGCGCGTTGAGTGGTGGTGTTGACTCGACCGTCGCGGCGGTCCTCGTCGCCCGCGCTCTGGGACAACGACTTCACTGTTTCTTTGTTGATACGGGCCTCATGCGAAAGAACGAGGACCAATCGGTTATGGAGCGACTCAAGGCGCTCGACCTGAATGTGACACTGGTCGACGCGAGCGCGCGCTTCTTAGGGGAGCTCAAAGGGGTCTCCGATCCGGAGCAGAAACGAAAGATCATCGGACGGGTATTCATTGAGGTGTTCGAGGAGCACGCGAAGTCACTCAAGGGGGTCACCCATCTCGTGCAGGGAACCCTCTATCCCGACGTTATCGAGAGCGTCTCTGTGCGTGGCCCCTCGGCAACGATTAAGACCCACCACAACGTTGGAGGCCTTCCCGAACGACTTCAGTTCAAACTCATTGAGCCGTTCCGTGAGCTCTTTAAGGATGAGGTTCGTCTCCTCGGCAAGGAGCTCGACATGCCGCAAGAGATCCTTCAGCGGCAGCCGTTTCCTGGACCGGGGCTCGCTGTTCGTATCCTCGGAGAGATCACCCCTCAACGTGTTACAACGTTACAGGACGCCGACCACATCTTCCTTGAGGAGGTCCGGGCAGAGGGTTTGTATGCCGGTATCTGGCAGAGCTTCGCGGTGCTTCTACCCGTTCGAAGCGTTGGTGTAATGGGAGATGGCCGTACCTACGATGAAACTATAGCTCTCCGAGCGGTGTATTCGGAGGATGGCATGACCGCCGACTGGGCGTACCTTCCGGAGGCGCTCCTGCGGCGGGTCAGTAATCGTATCGTAAACGAGGTGAAGGGTGTGAATCGGGTAGTGCTCGATATCTCCAGCAAGCCGCCCGCTACGATTGAGTGGGAGTAGTTCATCGTGGAAGAGGTGTGGTCAAAAACGTTTGAGGTTGAGGGGCGCACCTTTGAGGCCGTGTGTATGCGGCGTCCATTTCGTGAGGGTTTCGAGGTGCACATCGATGTCGACGGAGAGGTGCTGACCTTCGCTGAGTTGGGGTTTGGCGATTCGGCGCTCCTTGAGAAAGCTCGCGCCATGGTTGAGAGCTATCTGAAGACGAAGAGGGGAGACTAGTCGCCTGTGATGGAGCCTCTTCACTCCCACAACGTTTTCCAACAACCGACACGATTTCAAGGTGTGAGCCTTCCTCCCTCGCGGTTGGATATCCGCGAGGTCACCACCGTGCTCTTTCTGGTTGAGCATGGGGCCCTTGAAAAGACCCTGTCGAATCTCCTCTCCGCCGCAGCGTTGTATCGCGCGATAACGGTCGAGCGGGGCGCGCCTCCTACCTTCAAGATTATGGGTGAGAATCAGTTGTGGAACTCGCTGCAAGGTATGGGTGAGAATAGCTTCACCCAAGGCGTCATGGCGGTGGATCACGCGCTCTTCGTTACCGCCGCAAGCCTCTATCGCCTGCAGATGGCGCAGCTTGCGGGCGCATTTGCCATCGCGGGGGCTACCTTTGATGGCTTCCCTCATCTTGTCGATGATGACGTGAAGCTAGGATGCCGAAACGATCCCCAAACGCCCATCCGAGAGTTCGTATCCACGGTGACGCGGGACGTGCGCGATCCTCATGTTCGTGAGCTACTTCGGCTCGCGGC
>JAIXPR010000265.1 GCA_027486155.1 Pseudomonadota bacterium
TAAGGTTTAACCTTGACCGTAACAAAGAAAAGGCGACCGGTTGGTCGCCTTTTTTATGTCCCCTGCATGGACGGTCAGCAGCTCTTCTTCGACCAGGTTTTGGACCACCGGGTGGGAACCCTTTTTAAACTGAAAGGACACCAGAGGCTGTTGAACCTACTAATTCTGGGAACGAAGGGGCCCAATAGCGAGGCGCGCCCCAGAGATGGCACCTCCCGGCTGAATGTTCAGGATCCCAGCATCCACATCCCCAGTAAGCGCCCCACCATTACGAACTTCTAGGATATCGCGAACCGATATCGGCCCTTCGACCACCCCAGCGACGGACATCGTTCCGACCTGAGTTGAAACTCGCAATCGACCGGAGCTCTCAACCGCTACGGATGGAGCAACCAATGCGGCTCCCTCCAACTGCCCCTCGACCGCGACATGGCGGTGGGTAACGACAGTGCCCGAAATACGATAAGTAGCTGGAATGACAAAACTGCCGGCCGGGTGTCGCGTCACCACATCCGTGTTTTCAACCCTGACAGACCCGTTTAAGACCGTTCGGTCGGCACCTCCGACCTTGAGAGGATCGATCGAAGCCCCTGAGGGAATCGCACTCGAGGAAGGAGACGTAGGTTCCGGTTTCTTGAATTTCCACAGCATAGCATCCGTGTACTGCACTCTGACCATGACGGCAAGAGCGTTGTCCACGATCGAGACTGAAACATACAGGCAACAAAGAGGAAACTCCCGCCATCCCGGCCTCGCAAATGCAACCCAAAACCTCAACCTCTCTTTCAAGCGATCCGCTATCTGAAATACCGCACAAATTAAGGCGATCAAGCCTTTTTGGGATTGTTCAACGGCCTCAATTCAGTCACATTTAAAGGCCGCTCTCGATATTTTTCTGTGTGGCTACCCCTCGACTCTCGCCAAGAAGCGCAAGGTGAGTGGAGCTCACGGCGAGTAAGATTGGGAGTAGGCGATACATCTGAAAAATTTCGGTCGCTGCGCCGATAATTTTTCAAGGTTCGGGCATCATATGTAAAAGGAGTCACATGCCTTTTATACTGTGGAGACTCGAAACCGTACCGCGCTCTCATGGGTTCGTCGACCATAACGTCCTCCATGAACAGAGCGTCCTCCACAATGCGAGTCCTAAGGAGAAAGCGCTTCATGAACTATAACGGGACGGACAAGAACGGCACCAACTCCTTGCTCAGCCGTAACGGTCTTGTGCTCCCGCAAGCGCCCCGCTCCCGACTCCCCCTAGCCCCCCGACTCCCCCTAGCCCTCTGTGCGGTATCATCCCTCGCCATCGCCCTCGCTGTATTGAGCCCACGAACTAACGATACGGCTTTGGCGGCCGATCCGTCACCGAAAACCCAGGGTAAGATCTTCGACAACGACCCCGTCCTCCAGGCACAACTCGCGCGAGGGATTCAAATCGAGAAAAACTCTCTCGAACAGATGGCGATGTCGGATAATGGCCCTACGGTAGGTCGCGTCTATCCGATACCCGATCTTCACCGTGTTGAGGTAGTATCCTCTCGCGATGGAGACATCGCTCTCTCTGAACGCCCTCGCTTCGAGAAGCGCCTGGGCGACCGGTACGCCAGCCTCACGAAAAAGAATAATTTCGTTTTCTACACCCTCGATCCCGAGCTTCAGGATCATGTATCAAAGATCGTGGCTCAAGCGCAGGCGTCACACGTAGCGATCGTCGCGATGAACCCGTCAAATGGCGCTGTGCTCGCGATCGCTGGCAAATCTAACTCAATCGAGGACGTCGAGTACCACGCCGGCTTTCCCGCCGCCTCTCTTTTCAAGGTGGTAACAGCAGCTGCGGCGGTGGAACATGCGGGTATCGCCCCCCACTCCATGATTCCATTCCGTGGAGGCAACTACACCCTGAATCAAGCTAATTACTATCCCGATGCTCGTCGAGACCAACGCATCATGAGCGTTGGTGAGGCTATGGGTCGATCATGCAACCCTGTCTTTGGGCATATCGGCGTCAAATACCTCAACGGGCAAATCCTATCTCGGTACGCTCGACAATTCGGATTCAATCGCTCGCTAGACTTCGAGGCCCCTCTTCCCGAGAGCTCCGCGTGGATACCGCAAGATAACACGTACGAGTTAAGTCGCACCTCAGCGGGGTTTGGAGAGGTTCGAGTAAGCCCAATTCACGCGGCGGCGTTCATGTCAGGAATCGCGAACGGCGGCATGCTTCCTCGCCCTCAGATCGTTGACACCGTCGTCTCTCCTGATGGCACGGTTATTCACAAGCAAAAGTCGGAGGTTCTTCAACGCATTGTAGAGGAATCTACTGCTCAATCCCTCATGGAGATGATGCGAAACACCACGACGATCGGCACTTCTCGCCGCGAGTTCATGCGCGGATCATCTCCAACGCTGGGCGCCATCGACGTAGCCGGCAAGACAGGAACGCTCTCGGGCGACAACCCCAAAGGTCTCAACAACTGGTTCATCGGCGCGGCGCCTATTAGCAACCCACAGATCGCGGTAGCCGTCATCACAGTTGATCCGCGACACTCATCAAAGGCATCCCATCTCGCCCGATTAGTCTTCCAACGATACTTCGGCGTAACACCAGTTGAACCGCCTCCATCACGCTACCGCGGAGCGAAGCACTCTCAAATTCACAAAAGCACACGTCACACATCGGTAAAGAAGACGAGCAAGAAGTCCAGCGCCTCGTACGGTAAGAAGAAAGCCCCAAAAAAGAGTAAGTAATGGCCGAGCTTTCTCTGTAGCCGGGCTACCGCCCAAACGAGCGGAAAAGCCCCTCCCATCGAGCGCAGAAATGCCCGGCAGCATAGCTCTAGCAGGATGACATATGAGGCATGGAATGGTTCTCTAGATACACGTATCCCCTGCGAATCGGAGAACGCAAAAGTCTGGTGTAGAGAAAACTAACAACCAAGCGCATTGGCGAGCTTTGGCATCGATGGTGGATACAACCCTGGGGGATACGGAACCGTAACATCCCCA
>JAIXPR010000026.1 GCA_027486155.1 Pseudomonadota bacterium
ACACCGCCATTATTCCCCGAAACAAAAGTCGTATTGGTAGAAGCCTCGGACTCTTCGTTCAGCGGAACTTCCTGACGGAGAAAGCGCTCGAAGGGGAGTCCCTCAATATTACGGGCGCTATCGCTCGGTGGCTTGAGACCCCCGCGAATCGACAAACGATCACGAATCGGATCGCCACACTTCTGCCGAGGATAATCTCAAGCCTCGAGGAGCGAGAGGTTAAGGCCTTCGTAGATAATCAGGTTGAGGAGTTCATCCGTCGCGTTGATTTCGCCAAGACGGGGGCGAAGCTCTTTCGAACCCTCACCGCGAATGAGATGCATGAGGTGATGCTCGACGAGATGGTTGAGAACGCCCGAGGGTTCTTCCGCTCGAACAAGGAGTGGTTCCGTCGCGAGTTGCGAGAGGCGAGCCCGTGGTTCGTCCCCGATTTTGTCGATAAGCGGATCTTTAACGCTATCGTCGATAAGACTGAGGATACCTTGTCGAAGGCTCTCGCGGATAAGAATCACGAGCTTCGGCGACGGTTGCATGGCTCGGTGTTGATATTTATCGAGAAGCTTGAGACCTCCGAAGAGTTCCGAGTGAAGGGGGAGAAACTCAAGGAGGCCTTGCTCTCAAGTGAGGTCTTCCGCGGGTACATTAGCTCGCTTCGCGATACCTTCCTCCAAAGCATTAAGAGCGACGCCCAGAGTGACTCATCCCTGCTCGTGGCGACTATCGATCGGATCCTCGCGAACTTCGTCAGTACGATGAAGGCGTCACCAGCGTTGCAGCATCGAATGGATAGCTTTATGCGTGGCGTTCTCCGAGCCGCTTTTGGAGAGCAAAGCAGCCACGTTGCGGATCTTATCGCGCGTACGATTGAGGGATGGGATACGAAAACCCTCGTCTCTAAACTTGAAGAGCAGGTGGGGAACGATCTTCAGTACATCCGTATTAACGGCACGATCGTTGGTGGTCTCGTTGGCTTGCTGCTGTACGCGGTGGAGCGGTTGCTGTAGGGCAATCCGTATGAGGCATTAGCTCTCGCTCAATTTCTAGTTCTCGATTTTCTCATCTTTCTCTCGTACGTGCTGGATTTAGAGTTACAGGCTCTAGGACGATCAGGCGAAAAATCCCGAAGTTTTCTCCAGCGCGCAGTCATGCAACACCATCGATTCAGAGCAGAACGCTGATGCTGCCGTTAGATGTTGAAAAGCATAAACCCACCAGTTAAGAGTACCGTCATGCGCGATGTATTGGTAGGGAATCGCACCCTGCCGTCGCATCGAGCAACAATGTGATTGGGGTAGATGTTCAGATTTCTCGGGCGCCGCGGGAGGAGCTATCCTGCTTCGGCGCACGAGGTTGGTGTAAAGGTTTACATGCAATTTTTCTCATGCGTCGATGCAACTCTAAAGTAGAAAGGAGGTTCCTATGCCCTGGGGCTACAGCTACACGACCGGTCAATATGTCGAGTGCGACCGATTCGGTTACGCTTACGACTCACGACACGGCCAATGCCAGATCACGAGTCGGTGATTTGATCTGCAAACGCGGTCGCCTGTCTTAGACAACGCGATTGGCACCCACGGTCACAAGAGGTTTTCTCTTTTACAAGACACCAACCTCTTGTGACCACCCTCCGCTTATACCTTTATCCACGATTCTCAGGGGCGTTCAGGCATGCCTTCCCCTATCGTGACTGGAGCGATTTCCAGCTGATCCCGTGAGGTTGCTCGCTATTTCTTAAGGAGCCGCTGCGGAGCAAGAACCTCAGAGCCTACCCTCACTCTGATTCAAAACCTGAATTGTCCTCCGGCGATCATTAGAGAGCGGTCATGGTACATGCTCGATCGCACGCAGTAAGGAGATACCTATGATTAGCCAACCGCCAGCTTCCTCTCGCACAATGGACCCTTCGATACATCTCGGTGATGCGGTCATGCCAACCCGAGAGCTACTCCTTCTCGAGGGTCTACGGAACCCCTCGATCGAGTGGAAGATATCTCACAAGCGGGACCATCGGAGTTGGCGGAGTGGGGAGGAGACCGACCCTTGCCATCACAGTTTGGCGACATCATGCGATGTGATGTCCCCGAGAGCGACATCCTCGCGAGGTAATCGCTTGGGGCAGATGCATGTTGGAACTGATTGGCATACCACTGAGAGAGTCACCCTTACCGCTCGGACAGGTGAGCATGAGGTGGTGCTGAATAAGACGGCCGTTAATTCGTACTCTCACCGCAGGCGAGCTGGTATAGATAAATCTTGGGTTACAGTTGAGTTTTCTGATCCACTCGAAAACGCCAGGAGACTATCACTCGACGGTTCTAAGTTCGCCGTGCTGCGCGACCTTTTCGAAGAGATTGCGTCCAGAGTGCAGTAAGAAATCCCCCCCCCTCCTGACCACTCGTGTAACCGAATTACCTTACGGAGTAGGGGCACCGCCCTGCATGGGAGAGCTACTTCCGCCCTGACCTAGCGCGCGGTTCTGACCCACGGTCTCTGAGGGGAAAAGGCAGTCCACATTTCATAACGCGTCGCATCAGGGAGGGTGCGGGTGGGGGCTGTACTAACTAGTCACAGTAACAAAAGTTGGACAAACAGCACTCGTGAGGTATGTAATTCGAGCGGGATCCCCCCACAACGATGAATAGAACTAATCCGAGAGTGAACAGTGCAAGTATGCCTGGCAGTATTCCAACCACGATAGCGTGAGTCCATCTCTCACCTGGAGGCCATAGGCCCAATCCCGACACGCCACTGCACCATGATACGAGCGGTATGCCATTGGCGACGCAGAACACTAAAATCTTCCACGATTCGGTATAATAGGTACCGTTTGAGGGCGCACTGATGACGTGTTCATGGAGGAAAATAACTATGAACGTGCACACCGTAAGAAGTGTTCCCCTTGCTCTCGCGTCACTCGGCGCGCATGAGCAAGGGGATTTAGTTGCTATAACGTTGATATACAGGATAAAGCAAAGAGCGCTCATGCCTACGACAACGTACACAGGCCAAGGCAGAGGGAGTGTGCGGGGACCGAATACAAGCGCGAATGCTACATGAGCGATAATAATAAAGGTCACTACCGCGCCGATCGCGCAGAACCACCGAAGAGCTACATCCTCTTCAGCGTGCCCCTCAGGTGAGTTGTTGTCAGTCACGAGGTCCTCAATATCCAAGGAGCGGATACTCAATACCGCCTTCCTAGTTGAGGTATGCGTTCCTGAATTCAAGCCGTGCGATAGTGCGCGTCAAAAGTACGGATAGAGATTGAGACTGGCACGATCAATCCCGCACGTTCCAAAAACGATAGATACAGCCCACGCCCTGTTATCCTCGGTGGATTCCTGTGTGCCGGGCCTACCGCGAAGAGAAGTAAAAACGACCTGAATGCCCAACGGCAAGGGAGTTTCCACATGAATTGGCGAGCATCGGCAGAGAGTCTGGGGGATGGTGAGTAAGGTCGCATAAAAACAGGCGCTCAGAGGCGCCTGTTTTTATTCCTGGTTCACGAGTCGACTAGCGAGCTTTGTAGAGCTCAGCCACAACATCCCAGTTCACCACATTCCACCACGCGTCGAGGTAGTCGGCGCGGCGGTTTTGGTAGTTAAGGTAGTAGGCGTGCTCCCAAACGTCACACCCAAGGATGGCGTACTTTCCTTCCATGAGCGGATTGTCTTGGTTCGGGGTCGAGGTGATCATGAGCGACCCATCCTTCTGAGCCACGAGCCACGCCCAGCCGGATCCGAAACGTCCGAGGCCAGCGGTCTTAAACGTAATCTTAAACTCGTCGAAGCTGCCGAACGCGGCGTCTATAGCCTTCGCGAGATCTCCCGTGGGAGTGTCGCTGCCTCCTGGAGTCATGAGCTTCCAGAAGAGGTCATGGTTCCAGTGTCCACCACCGTTGTTGCGCACGGCCGTTCTGATGTTCTCTGGCACCTTCTCAAGATGAGCGATCAGGTCGTTGAGCGACAGGTTCGCCAAATCTTGCTGATCTTTGAGCGCGTTGTTGAGGTTCGTCACATAGGTCGCGTGGTGCTTGCCATGGTGAATCTCCATGGTTCGAGCGTCGATATGTGGCTCAAGCGCGTCTGAGGGGTAGGGAAGAGGTTTAAGTTCGAAGGCCATACTATGCTCCGTTGGTGCATGGAATTGTATGGCTTTTCATAGCCCTATTAAGGACCTGGCGCAATATAAACGAGATCATGCGGCATTGCGGAGCACTGTACCCGACATCTTCAGCCTGGATTCCCTAACGGTTACCTCGGGTCGTCAGAGCTCCGGTGAGGTCAACCACAACGTTCCACGCCTCTTGGGAGAGCCATGCTGATGGTTGGAGTACCTCAAGACAGATAGGTCCGAAGGTGTGATCGGGGAGGTGAAGCTTTGGGTACCTCGCCGAGTGTGCTCGTAGATGGTTGATTCTCACGTGCGAGATCTCGCCGTGAGGATACCGAGGCACGGTTTCATCCAGGATGCGCCTGAGATCGGGACTGAACCGTTCGTCGTTCAGGTGAACGAGGATGTCTCCCTGTCCATGTCGGACGTCAAAGGTGCTCATACGGGAATCATGCCCATCTTCGCTTTAGATCGCCAGGAAATAGAGGGAGGAGTTGAATAATTCGGAAGCCCTTGTTGAATATGCCTAACCGTAGGAACAGAGTTAGGGCAGCCCCGCCCTCTTGAGCGGGGACGCTCTATCGCCCATCGCCCCTGATCGGTTGGTGTCGAGGTGTTGGGGACGATAATCGTCCGGTAGGTCGATGGGGGCCCTTCCGAGAGGGCGAAATATCATCTTTTCGGCCTGTTCACGTCAGAGTAAAAGTTCACGTATTCATTCAGGAAAATGCCCTATGCCCACTTTTGCAGCGGTTGATATCGGATCCAATGCCATTCGCCTCGCCATCGGCACATTCGATAAAGATGGATGTCTGACCATACTCGCCACACAACGAGCCCCCGTTCGACTGGGCGCTGACGTGTTTCGCACCGGGCAACTGTCGCCGGGCACGATGGAGCAGGGGGTCGCCGCCTTCATCCAATTCGAATCGTTGATGCGAGCGCATGATGTCACCGTGTGTCGGGCGGTGGCTACCAGTGCTTTGCGAGACGCGAAGAACTCTCAGGTGTTTTTAGACCGAGTGCGAAGAGCGACCGGTATCTCGATAGAGGTCATCTCTGGTGATGAGGAGGCTCGACTCATTTACGGGGCGGTGTCTAAGCTTGTGCCCCTGCGATCGGGTACGAGTTTGTTGATCGATATCGGAGGTGGAAGTGTTGAGCTTACCCTTATCAATCGCGGCGCGATTATCTTTTCAGAGAGCGTGAATCTTGGCACGGTGCGCCTTCTTGAGATGGTGCGAGAACGCAAAGACAGTGAAGCGGCGATGATTCGATTGCTGAAGCAATACGCCGAGCGCATCAAGACGCAGATCGCCCGAACTAATAAAGTGCGAAAGATAACTCGATTGATCGGGACCGGTGGGAATATCGACACGCTGGGTGATTTGCGGAAGGCGGTGCTGAAGAAAAAAGGTACACGGAGTATTCATCGCATCGAGCTGTTGCGTTTGATGAAGATCCTTCAGGGAATGACCGTCGCCGAGAGAATTGAGAAATTAAAACTTCGGCCGGACCGAGCGGACGTCATCATGCCGGCGATGGCGCTTGTCGCGGGGATTATAAGTGAGAGCAAGGTGTCGACCTTGACGATACCGCGGACAGGCTTGCGAGATGGAGTGCTGTTTGACCTCTATGATCAGTATCGCTCCTCCGAGGAGATCACGTCGCTGCAACGAAACATAGAGAAGGTGCGCTCTTACGCTGTGGAATTAGGACGCAGGTATTCGTTCGATGAGGTCCACGCCCATCACGCGGTCAAGCTTTCCCTACAAATTTTCGACCAGTTAAAGAGTGTTCACAAGTTAGGGGGAGAGGAGCGGGCTCTCTTAGAGGTGGCGGCCCTCATCCACGACGTAGGGTATTTCATAAACTCCAACGACCACCACAAGCACTCGGAGTATATTCTTCGCTCCGGGCATTTCCCTGGACTATCCGATGAGGAGCGTGAGCTTGTAGCGCTTATCGCTCGGTACCACCGAGGTGAGGTGCCGTCGAACCGCGACGATAGTTTCGCGAGGCTGTCGAAATCGAGCAAAAGGGTTGTCACTATTTTAGCGGCGATCATCCGACTTGTGGAGGAGCTTGATAGAGAGCATCTCAAGCGGATAGGAACGCTCAAAATACGAAGAAGAGGAGATAGGGCCACGCTCACTCTCCCGAGTCGATCGCGACTTCTGGTTGAGCGAATTGGAGCTGAGTCTCGAAAGACCGCTCTTGAGGAGTGCCTTGGGTTGTCGATCGTAATCGAGTAGAGGTCGAGGGGCGGTACGCGCGTTTTGGGGGAAGAGGCGGGACTGTTCTTAACCCTAGGCGGATCCTCTCGGGTTTGAGCGAGATCGCTCCTTTGAGAGCTTCATCAACAGCTCTTGGGCCCCCATCGCGATTGCTTTGTCCTCCGGCTTTCGAAGAATGTAAGAACCGTTCGGTTGGAGATCCCATCCCGTCACGCAATCGTGAAGGCAGGCGGAAAGGATCTCCCAACATCGAAGACGAGCTTGCATGTCGTTGATCGGCACGGCGACCTCGACCCGCTTATGAAGGTTCCGATACATCGGGTCGGCGGAACTGATGAACATGGAGCCCCCAAGCGGATCCGACGAGCCGTTTCTAAAATAGTACAATCTCGAATGCTCAAGAAACCGACCCACAATAGAGGTAACGCGTGGATTCATGACATTGCCGTGGAGAGAAGGCTTCAGACAGCAAATTCCACGAATAATGAGATCGATGGGTACTCCCGCTTGTGCCGCGCGAGAGAGTGATCGGCACGTCGATGTGTCCTCGAGACTGTTCGCCTTAATCAGAATACCCGCGGGAAGCCCCTTTTTGTGATTTTCAATCTCTCCCTCGATGAGACCGTGGAGCTTCTCTTTGAGGGCGGCTGGCGCGACGAGAAGTTGGTTGTAGTCACGCTTTAAGGAACGGCCCGTGAGGAAGTGGAAAAGTTCCACCATGTCATCGCAGATTAGTTTATCACAGGTGAAGAGGCCAAGATCGGTGTAGAACCGAGCGGTGGTGGAATTATAGTTTCCGGTGCCGAGATGTCCGTAGCACCGTATCTCATCCTGTTCTTGACGCGCCACGAGGATCAGCTTGGCGTGGGTCTTAAGACCCACGACACCGTACATCACGTGAACGCCGGCGTTCTCTAATAATTGAGCGTGGCGTATGTTGCGCGCTTCATCGAAGCTCGCCTTAACCTCGATCAGGCACACCACATGCTTATCATTTTCAGCCGCTTTGATGAGAAGGGGGATGAGCGAGCTATTATCGCCGGCTCGGTAGAGGGTCATCTTGATGGAGAGCACCTTCGGATCTTCAACGGCTGCTCGAAGGAATCGCTCAACGCTCGCGTTGAAGGATTCGTAGGGATGATGAACTAAAATATCACCCGACCGGATAACGGAGAAGATGTTCGCGTCCTCGTCTGCTAACTGAGGTGGAGGGAGAGGTACCCAATTTTCGAATTTGAGGTGCTGAATTCCCAGATCCGCCACCTCTTTCAGGGCGGCGAATTCCATGGCGCTGGTTGACACGTAGACGTCGTCGTCCGTGATGCCGACCTCCTCCATCAGGAATCGGAGTATAGATTGACAAGGCGTTGGTCCATGCTCGAGCCGAACAATCTGGGCGAACTTTCTCTCCTTGAGTCCTTCGGAGATCGACTCAACAAGATCGTCCGACTCATACTCATCCACATCTAGCTCTGAATTTCGAGTGATGCGGAATGGGAGGACGTCCTCGATGATCATGCCCGGGAAGATAGCGCCAAGGTTGTTCCGAATGATCTCGGTAGTGGTGATGGCTCGGAAATGCTCATCCGGCCCCGGTTTGAGTCGAAAGAGCTGAGGCAATACGGTCGGAATTTTGACTCGCGCGAACAATTCCTCGTCTCGGTCTGGATGTTTGAGGAGGATGCCGAGGGAGAGCGAGAGGTTCGAAATAGCGGGAAATGGGTGTCCAGGATCGATGGCTTGCGGAGTAAGGACCGGGAAGATGTTTGTCTGAAAGTAATGGTTCGCAACATCTCGGTCTTGAGTGGAAAGCTCTTTCCAGGTCAGCAGACGGATTCCGTTGTGAAGAAGACTTGGCTTGATCTCGTGTTGGAGGATGTTGTCTTGCGTGTTGTTAAGGTCCGCTATGGCGGATCTGATCTGTTTGAGGAGCTGCTCCGGCTCCGAGTTGATCGCCGTTATTCCCTGTCCCTTAAGAGCGTCGATCTTTTGCTGCAATCCTCCCACCCGGTTCATGAAGAACTCATCAAGATTAGAGGTGCAGATCGTAAGAAAGCGAACCCGCTCAAGGAGGGGACATGAGGCGTTCTTGGCTTGAGAGAGGACGCGCCTGTTGAACTCTATCCAACTCAACTCTCTATTGAAGAACTCGTCGGAGGTAAGATAGGAGAGAGAGGACTCAGCGCGCCTCGCCTTGCTTCTTCGCCGCTTTTTTATCGATGAATGGACCATGTGAAGACGTGCCTATCCTCTCAAGAGCTGACGCAAAGAGCCACACTAACGGTGGCCGAGGGGTATGCTCCGTCACTATCCCCACCATGTCTCTGAGTATCGGTAGGATGTGACAACGCCTAAACACGTTAAAAAGCTATTGTTTATGGGGTGTTGCGGCTCTTGAGAGGTAGCTTCGAACCTCAGCCGCGACCTCGTATGCTTGCTCGCGAATCTCTCTGACAGCGGTAGTCTCCCACAGGGTCTCCCTCCGAAGGGGGCCGATGAGCCACAAGGGAGCGCCGTCAGATGTATCGCGAAGTGGACCCAAGCGCAGTGGGCCGGGTGTAATGAGACCCTGTGCGACGAGGCTTCGGAGCAACGGAGAGTCACTCTGTGTGATATCACCCTCCGGGCCGGTGCATTGGAAAGCGACATCGAAGCGTTCGCGAAGCGTACACGTTGGAGAAGCTCCCCTCTCGCGGATGGTAACCGTGACCTGGGAGGAGTCCCCTTCACTCTGGAGGAATCTGCCTGCCACGATGCGCAGCCGATCCGTCTCTACAAGTCGAGAGAGCGCTCTTCCATGTTCAGCGGGGATCCGGTGGCGATGAATCTCCCATACCGGTCGCGCGTGGCGGAGAAATCGGCGCCGTTCGGAGAATGAGAGATGTTCCCACATCGATTGGATCTTAGGACGCATCGCCTCAAAAACGGGTTGGGAAGAACCGAGCCGACGGCTCTCCGATCGAATCATCGCTACGAGAGAGCTCACTGAGCCTTTGGTGTCCCAATTTCTTGGCAGGTGCGCGACA
>JAIXPR010000086.1 GCA_027486155.1 Pseudomonadota bacterium
CCGCCGCCAATCGGGAGTGGTAAAAACCTCCTCAGTCGGCAGGTTCGGCTCGAACACATGACCATCCGAAGTTGTATCCGCTCCCCCCTTAAAGAGCGCCTTTGAGGAGAGACCGACCGTAAGGTCAGTGCCGGGCCCAGTGAACCTCAACTCACGGATCTGAAGAGCAGTCAAACGCTCGGCTCGCTTCTTGAGGCGTACGTTGTGCTCCCGCCACCGCTCAGCATAATCACGGTCATCGACACGGCAGATTTTAAAGATCTCCCCCCATAACATCTCCTCCGCGATCCGACCTCGCAGCTCAGGAAAGATCCTCTCAGCCCATGCGGGAGTCGCAGCGGCTACCACGCACCACTGCACTTTCGATCTCCCGATCCCCTCAGTGTAAAACCGTTTTGCCGCGTGGTATGTGGCCTTCCTCACATCATTCACCGCCGCGGGTTCAAGGTCAGAGAGATATTCAGGGTACTCGGGACCGAGGACCTTGAGATTCGCGGCACCGGCATCAACAAGCTCAGAGTACTTGGCGGAAAAAAATGCCGGCAGCGCGCTCAGATGTTCAGAACGACTATGTAAAACGCGTCCGCGAACGTGAAGGGGATCCACTAATTCGACATGCACGTAGCTAGCGCCCCGCCGGTACGCAGCTTCAACGATGAGCCCCACAAACGATCGATGTATGACCTCACTCGAGATGTTCACGAGCTGCCCAGGACGAACGTTCAATCCATGCTCGACGATAAGGTCGGCATAGCGCTCCAATCGATCCCTAAACCCTTGAGAATAATTATCTAAGTTCGTGTGCATACTCGCCTCCTTGTAGGTACGACATGGCGCTCAAAAAACCACATAGCACGCGTCAAAGAGGGGGGCACCACGGAATTTACGACCGCATGGCGCGCAGGCTTGTCCCCCATAGCGAAGCGACGGGGGGAATGCGCGCCCTCCCGATTTCGGGTTGATGGGAGGGCGACCATTCCTGGTCGTCGGGACGGGACGAATGGCGAATGAATTGCGTGACGGTTTCACCCGGAGGGCGCGTTATCGAGCCCCCTACCTCGCCAATAGCGACACCTCAAGCTTCCCATCGCGGATGAAGCGGGCGAAGTTGCCGGCGTTGAGTGCGGCATCCGAGGCGTCACCTTGGGTAGTCACACATCGAACCGAGTACCGATACCCCTGCTCTCCGGAGAAGTCCTTGAACACCTCATAGGTGTATGGGCTCGGACCTGGGGCGCTTGAGAGTCCACGGCGAGAGCCGACGACCTTTACCACCGCGTTGCTCGGTGTGGCCCCGCCCCCTCCATAGTTCTCTAAAAAGAATCGCGCCCTTTCCCAGGCGAAACGATCCTCCTCCATAGGCACAACGAATTCGGTCGGGGTGGCGAGCACCTCGTCACGCGCCTGATCCTCAGGGGTGGCGGCGACCTCTAATTTTTCATACGCGCTCGCGTGGGAGAGGTTAGCGATCGATCCCGACCTAACCTTTTCCGTCGCGCACCCCGAGAGTGCAAGAATTGAGACAACGAGAAGAGAGGCTCCGTTCTTCATAGCGCACCATCCTAGAGAGCAGTCGCCGCGTCGTAGTCACGAAGGCACCGCTGCGGTTCAATGAGTGCTCTTATAGTATCCTGAAACAAAAACGCCAACCATCTCCCTTTCGGGCGAGGTTGGCGTGGCTCTCTATTAGGTGAGATTTAGCTGAAGGAGCTTCCGCATCCGCAGGTGCGCTTAGCGTTCGGGTTCTTGAATTGGAACCCGGTGCCCTGAAGACCGGTTACGTAATCGACAACCGTTCCTCGGAGGTATCCAGCGCTCACTGGATCAACGACCACCTTAACGCCGTTGAACTCGAGAGCGAGGTCACCCATACGCTCCTCTTTGTCAAAGTCGAGACCGTATTGATAGCCTGAGCATCCACCGCCAACGACGGAGATACGAAGGAAGTCACCAGCCTCACCCTCTTCGTTGAGGGCCTTGGACACGGCGTCGATAGCCGAGGGGGTAAGATGGATAGGCATCTCATCGGTAGGTGCGAAGTCGGTCTCAGTTACCGACACGTTCTTACTTCCGCTACCGCTGCCACAAGAACCAGATGTTGAACACGACATAGAATATCCCTTTGAACAAAGCGCGCCCGGGTTATATCGAGCGACTCTTTATGTTACGAGCTTTACTAACTTTTATTGTACTAAGGAATAGGCCCGTTTCACAATAACAGCCCTGCCTTTTCCGTTCCCGGTTGGACTCCCCCTTACGAGAACTTCCGCTACGTCGTACTAAATGCACGAAATTGCACGGTTTATCCGCTAGTCAGTGGGCCTACTTTAAACACTATCGGGGGGTTATGTCTCCTTCCATGAGCCTCAGGAAGGGCTCATGAAAAACGGAACAGCTGCCGAAGTTACATGACAGAGGTGGCGGTGAGGACCTCCCGCCGGCAAGGAAAGCCGGTGAACTTTGAGGCAAGAAACGGCATGTTCCGAACGAGCTTCCCACAAAAGGTCACACCACATTTTCTAACGTCGCTCACCGCGCTTGTGGTCGCCTGCGCTCCGCACCTCGCGGACATCGCGTACGCCGAGACAGTAACCGAGGAGCGAGCTCGTTACGTTCAACCGGACGCGAGCTCCCCGCTCAGATTCACCCCCATCAATCTCGCAAACGGAAGCAAGTTGACCTTGATCAGCCCGACACGGTGGTCTGAAACAGCATCGAGCTTAATCGCCGTGCTCAACACAACCCACGACCACTTTACCCGCCTCTTCTCAGACATACCCGCCTTCAGCACCTCGATCCGTTTAATGGATGAGGAGGAGTTCTTCGAACTCACCGGCGCGCCGAAGTGGACGAACGCGATGTTCTTCCGTGGGCAGATAATCCTTCCCTTGGCCAAGAGTAAGGCTATCGACATTGAGAACCTTAATCGCTCCGTCAAACACGAATACACCCACGCCATCCTTTCGGCGCTCTCAGCCGGAAACCTTCCCGGTTGGCTCGATGAAGGGCTTGCGCAATGGTTTGAGGGCGAGGAGAGCCCAGGACTACGAGCCGCGCTCCGTGACTGGCTTAAGAACAACGATCCGGTTCCTCTCGACCTTCTTCAGGGTGGATTCACCAAACTGAAAGCGGAGATGGTGCCGGCGGCGTACGCGCAATCACTCCTCGCGACCCGAATCGTGGCTGAGAAGTATGGATTCCCCTCGATGAGCGTCTATCTGATGCTCCTTCGAGATGGCGTCGACAAGGACACCGCCTTCGAATCCGCCTTCAACATCCCTCTCAAAGATTTCGAGCAACAACTCGGTCGAGCGTTGAAGCGATGGGCGGCGAAGGAGGGGGAGGAATAACGCAGCCATACAGGAGGCGCGCATCCCTTCATGCGGTTTCTCATGGCCACCCGGTAGGGCCCGACTCCCGGCGGGCCGTGCCATAACCGGAGGTATCGACGCTTCATCGATAGGCGATACGATACGGCCCGGGCCCTGCCTATTCCGGTGTTGATGTCGGCGGGACGTTCGTCCTCCACACGCCCCTACATCCTGATCTTCCCCGCATACCCCGTCATCTCAAGATATCCGATAGCCCTCTCTCCATCAGCTGCCACAGGGCCCTCCCAGTAGCGGGGCTCAAGCTCTGAGGCGCCATCCCCTACCTCACATCCCGGAACCCTCGCCTTCACCACAAGATCGATCCCGCGTGATGGGATCTGAACACGCCACTCAAGGGGATACCGAGCACCCGTGCGAGGACTGAGCCACTCTTTGGCGGGCGTGAGCGTTACCTCATTACCTCGAACGGTCGAGGAGCTCCCCTCTTGTTGAATGCTCGCCGAGGCGTACGAGGTTCCCCCATCAGCGGTACGAAGACGGAACACGGTGAGGTTTCGACCATCGTTGAGCATGAGCCCCATCCAATCCCACCCGACCTGGTCAGGAGCCAAAGTATTGCTCATGAACTCGTGATCCATCCAGGCGAGGCCCCGCACCGGCGTAAGCCGCGCGCCATCCCTCACCTCGCCCGAGAGCTTAAGGCGAGGCAACGAGTAGTAGTGAGAGGCGCAGGTATCGCAGGTGCCTTTACGACTGAAGCCCCCCTCTCCCTGGAGCCACGGCGGAGATGACTGCGCGGCCAGTAACCGCAGCGAGGGAGAGCCTCCTCGAGCCGGCGAGAACCTCAGGAGATGCGAGTCGCCGATCAACTCAGCCAACCAATCTCCCGACCACACCTCAAGGGTCGTCGGGTTAGCGCCGGCCGCACCGAGCAGCGCCCCACCTTTCCGTGACGCGAAGGTGGTCACACCTGTCGCGATATCGGTGATCGCAGCATGAGCGAGATACTCGCTCCGTTCGCCATCACGTGGGGTCTCCGCGCGACGGAAGAAGGTGAGCTGGAAGCCGTACGCTGGAGCGTCCCGAAAGGGCTCCGCACCCTCACGATAGAGGTGCCCGGTGTAGTACCACCACTCGGTTTGAAACCCGTTGTGGGGGCCGTGATCGCGTGGAAATGACCACTCATATCCTGGGCGCGCGCGCTGAAAGGTACCAGGATCACTGATCGCGAGATCAACACAGGAGATGACACCTAATAGTGCCAGCGCGACAAAGGTTCCATATCGTCTCTTCCTATTCATCGGATAACGTAGCCTCCTCAATAGTTCTCTTAAGCACCACGCGGGTGGCCGCCAGGGTCACAACCGCCACCGCAACGATAAATCCAACCGCGATCACCACCGGCGTCACCGAGAGGGAGAAATCGATCGACCACCCAAACGACCGCGGATTTACGAAGGCGGTAAGTCCCCATCCAAGGGCCACACCCCCGACAAGGCCGATCGCAACGGGGAGCGCGCACACCACAGCGCTCTCTACCACGTGAGCGCCAACGATCTGAAGTGGAGAGAACCCGAGAAGATGCATCGTCTTAATCTCACGGCGTCGCTCCCATAGATTCTGAAGCGAGGCCAAGACCAAGCCGAGAAGAGCGATCGAGAACACGATCCACCGAATACTCAGGGTGATACGGAAGGTTCTGTCAAAGAGGGTGAGCGCGTACTCCCGCAGCTCTCGATTATCTCGGACCGTTCCAACCGCACCAACCACTCGCTCCAACTCTCCCTTCACTAAAGATATCTGAGCGCCCGGTTCGAGATCGATCGTCAGGTTCTTCGGCTGCTGACGGGGGTAAAGATCAAGGAAGAGCCCCTGATCGATCTGCACGAGCGGATGCTCGGTGCCGAACTCCTGGATTATCGCTCCAACCAACACCTTTCGTCCCTCAACGGTCAGGGTATCTCCCACCGAGAGGTGAAGCTTCCGTGCCGCGCTCTCGCTCACCAGTGCGCTCGTGCCCGACACGAGGGCCGTTCGCTCAAGGGTGCCCCTCCTCACGATGTAGATCCCCCTCTCAAGTTGAGCTGCGAGATCGGAGGCGCTCACCACGAGCACCTGCCCCTCATCGGTGGTCATCGTTTCGTAGTACGGAATAACCCGCCGAACGCCCGGAATGCCCCTCACATGTGGCACAAGGAGGGGCGAGAGCCGCGTATCGTTACCACTCCCCTCAAGGGCCGCCGACACGAAGAGATCACCCTGTAGCCGTTGGAGGGTCCACTTCTCAAGAGTTGCGCGAAAGCTTCCCACTAAGAGCGAGAGCGAGCAGATGAGGGTCATACTCAAGCCAGCCCCTATCGCTCCGAGAAGAAATCCCCGCCCTCCGACCTCTATCCCGCCCCGAGCGAACCACATCAGCACCGATCCCCGCGTCCAGCGCAGACCCCGGGGGACTATGACAAGCACCGAGGGTGTGCACCCGGCAACCACCACCATAGACGCGGCGACGAAGAGGTAGGCGGCACCCGTTGAAGAGGTCCATGAGGCCGCGCCGTACGCGAGCACAAACACGGCGATACTCACGAGAGCCACGGGGTGAGCCCACCGTGAGGAGATCGGCTTCACGTGAAGGTGTTCGGAGCGAGTGCCGACAGAGGGCGCGACACGGAGCGCCTCCAAGGCGCCGAGCGCTGAGCCAGCCGCGGCGAGAAACACCATCCCCA
>JAIXPR010000239.1 GCA_027486155.1 Pseudomonadota bacterium
AACGACCTTGGGCGCCTCCAACGGATGGCAGAGCGTTTTGGGCCAATAAATCTCGTATTCGCTGGCAAGGCGCATCCCCGAGACGACTGGGGGAAGCAGCTCATTCGCGCGGTGCATGAGCTCGGTTCAAAGAGTGGCGATCTGATTCGAGTGGCGTTCCTTCCCAATTACGACACGCAGCTTGCGGCTCAGATGGTCGCGGGGGTTGATGTGTGGCTCAATACCCCTCGCGCGCCCCTTGAGGCCTCGGGAACAAGTGGAATGAAGTGCGCCCTGAACGGAGTGCCAAGTCTCAGTATCGCCGATGGGTGGTGGCTTGAGGGTGGTGTGCAGGGCGTCACCGGCTGGGTCATTAAGAGCGCGTTGAACGAGGGGGGCGTCGCTCCGATGGAGCAGGATCACGCCGACGCGCAGGCGCTCTACACGCAGCTTGAGGAGTGCGTTTTGCCGACCTTCTTCCACAATCACATGGCGTTCGGTGAGGTGATGCGTCATGCTATCGCTCTGAATGGGTCCTTTTTTAATACCCATCGCATGGTCGATCAGTACCGTGTGATGGCATACGATCGGTTTCTTCTCTCGAGTGGTGAGCGTGACTGAAGCGGTAGTTCGTGAACATGAGGGTGTTGTCACCCATCCAAACGGTCGTCGGGTGCAGTACGGCGTGGTTGGCGCGCGAGACTTTGCGAACGTCATCTTTTACAGCCACGGCTTTCCCGCGTGCCGGCTTGAAGCCTCTATCGCGCACGGTGTAGCGCGAGACCTCGGACTTACCGTGATAGCGCTTGATCGTCCCGGTTTTGGAGGCTCCGATTGGTACAAGACGCGCCGGATTGAGGATTGGTCTGAGGATGTACGACTCGTCGCCGACACTCTCGGGGTGTCCAGCTTTGGCGTTTTAGGGGTCTCCGGAGGCACGCCAACCGCAGTGGCGACGGCGGCACTCCTTACAGGCCGGGTCTCTCAGCTCGCCGTGGTAAGCGGCGTAGGGCCGATGCACGAACCGGGCGCACTTGAGGGGATGCATTGGGTTAATAAGGGACTTTTGAAGACGGGACAGTATTTTGGGACGCTCGGAGAACTCGTTGTTGGCGCGATAGCGGTGTTGTGGCGCACCGTGCCGGGAGCGGCGGAGGTGTGGTTCTCATCCGTGTTGCCCGCGGCTGACCGTTCTATCGTCACCCGATCTGAGGTCGGCATCGTCTTGGCTCGGAACATCAAGGAGGCACTCCGTCCAGGGGTTCGAGGGGTGATGACCGACTTTAGCCTCCTGCTCTCCGATTGGCGGGAACTCCCCTCGAAAGTGGTCGTGCCGACCACCATCTGGCACGGTGATGAGGATACCTATGTGCCTCTCTCTATGGCGAAAATTCTTCATAAAATGATACCACAGAGCAGATTTGAGCAGGTCAAGGGTGGTGGGCACTTCATGATTGTTGATAGA
Organism: Pseudomonadota bacterium; assembly: GCA_027486155.1. Taxonomy (GTDB): domain Bacteria; phylum Bdellovibrionota_C; class UBA2361; order UBA2361; family OMII01; genus OMII01. Next base: position 1,445 of record JAIXPR010000239.1, read on the forward strand.
CTCCGCCCGGTACTAGAACTCTTTGCCTAGCCTCATGAGCACGATTGAAGATGTACAACGCCTGATCGGTGAGCGCGATCTCCATTCGCTTCGGGATCGCCTCGTCGAGGTTGCTCCCGTCGAGGTGGCGGAGGTCTTCAACGATCTCTCCGATGAGGAGCGGGTACTTATCTTTAGAATCCTGCCCCGCGATAACGCGGCGGAGATCTTCTCACAGCTCGAGGTTGATGTTCAGAAGAAGGTCTTAAGCGGGCTCGGGGATCGTCAGACCGCGCGGCTGCTCGATGAGATGGCGGCGGATGATCGTACCGCCCTTCTTGAGGAGATCCCAGCCGAAGCCGCTCGTCAGCTTTTGGCCCTCCTCTCCAAAGAGGAACGTGAGGTAGCGCTCTCACTTCTTGGATATCCTGAGAACAGCGTCGGGCGACTGATGTCCCCTGACTACCTCACCGTTCGAGCTGATTGGAAGGTTCGTGAGGTGCTTGATCACATCCGGATGAACGGACATCCGAGCGACTCGTTCGACACCCTCTACGTGGTGGACCAGTCTGGAAAGCTCGTTGATGAGGTGGACATTAAACGGGTGCTCCTCGCCTCCCCTGAGGAGGAGGTATCATCGCTGATGAACTTCACCTTCGAGGCGCTCGACGCGCATAGCGACCAAGAGGTCGCCGTCGATCTCTTTCGAAAGTACGACCGGCCAACCCTTCCCGTAGTTGATTCCGCGGGGAATCTTCTCGGTATCGTAACGGTCGACGACATTCTCGACGTTCAAGAGGAGGAGGTTACCGAGGATATCCAAAAGCTCGGAGGTACCGAGGCCCTTGAGGAGCCCTACATTAAGACACCGGTGAGCACCCTTATTCGTAAGCGCGCGCACTGGCTGGTGGTGCTCTTTGTCGGAGAGACCCTTACGGCATCCGCGATGGCGAACTATGAGCACGCTATTCAGAGCGCTGTCGTTCTCACTCTCTTTATTCCGCTGATCATCTCAAGTGGTGGAAACTCCGGTAGCCAGGCATCGACCCTCGTTATCCGCGCCCTCGCGATAGGTGAGATCCGGTTACGAGATTGGCTCAAGGTGTTTCAACGAGAGGCTATTACCGGTATCTCCCTTGGTTCTATCCTCGGGCTCGTTGGATTCTTGCGAGTTAGTATCTGGGCGCAGTTTTCCCCGATCTACGGCGAGCACTGGCTTGCGCTCGCTTTTACCGTATTCTTCTCGCTCGCGGCGGTCGTCACCTTGGGAAGCCTTGCGGGGGCGATGTTGCCCTTTATTCTCAAGCGATTTCGATTGGATCCAGCGACATCCTCAGCGCCGTTTGTCGCAACCATTATCGATGTGGCGGGGCTCGTTATCTATTTCACCCTCGCGATGATCTTCTTTGCGGGCGCGTTGTAGTCGGCGCGGGCATTACCGGGAGGGCGGTCGTCCTCGACCGCCGCGTTACAATTGGTAAAGAAAATTCGCGATGCGGAATGTTTCGGCGACCGGGGACGGTCGCCCTCCCATTTGGCAGGGGATGAACTACTCCCTCGGCTCCGGACACCATCCAACACGAATCGCCTCAGCTTCATCGATTGGGCGCTGCCGCCGGCATCCCATTACGCCAATGTTACGAATGCGGGCTCCGACGCGGAATACAGTGTCGATGTAGGCGTCGCTGCGGTTGTATTCCCAGATAACCTTGCGACGCTCGGCGTAGGCGAGGTCTGGTTTGTATCCGAACGCCGCGAGATAGTTTCCGGCTGACCAGAGCGCGTCGACCTTGTTGAAGAGGGAAACGTGCCCATCACCGTCACCATCGACGCCGTACTTAAGGAAGGCGCCCGGAAGGAATTGGGGGATTCCGAAGGCGCCAGCGCTTGAGCCAAGGATATGAAAGATGTTCACCTGATTGCGCTTCGATATCTCAATCAGAGCGAGGATCTCCGGAAGGAAGGTCTCCTCGAGATATTTCCCGCGGTTCTTCAGATCCTCAAGGGTAACTGAAGAGTCCGTCGCTTTCAGTCTGCGATAATTCTCCTGCACGTTATTGGGGTCAAGAACAGCGGCGAGTCGGGAGAGGCGATGAACGATCATCTCCTTGCCGGTGTGCTTGCCTATCTGCGTTTCTATCACGAGGATCGCTGTCACGATCTCACGCGGCACGTTGTACGTGCGTTCCATCTTGTTAAATTCGTGGTCGTACTCCTCGATGAACGAGGCGCCAAGTTGAGCGAATGAGTCCCTGTCGAATGAGGCGTAAATAGAGTGAGGCTCCCGTGGCTTCACCTTAAAGGGCACGAAGGTAAAGCGTGGCATCATCGGGTCTGAGTAGATGGCCGAGATATCCGACTCTTTAACGCCCGCTTTTCTGAGCTGCCCCGCAAGGTAATCCCAACCACGGTACTTTGAGTGTGAATTGCCAAGAAGGGGATAGGTAGTGGTTTGTGAAGCTTTGCGAGCGGGCTTCGCCTTTGCTTTCGTTTTCGGTTTCGCCACTGCCACGTCGGAGACCACCACAAGTGCCGCGCACGCGATGCTTAGAATGAGGGAGAGCTTCTTCACGGTGGTTATGCCCTTTGCGAAACGTGGTTGGCGAGGGAGCTAAAGGTCGCCGCGTGACCTATCGACTTATCCTTCAATCGGAAGTCAGCTCGCAAGAGCGCTTCACAATGGCTTGAGAGCGCGGCGAGCGTTTGGGTGCG
>JAIXPR010000264.1 GCA_027486155.1 Pseudomonadota bacterium
CGCAGGGAACCGATCTCGGCGTGGAGGGGCTTTGGATATATACAGGTAAGGGTCAGGAGTCGCTGGTTCGACTATCTCCTCGTGTTCGCCCTTTAAACGCCGATGGCTCGGCGACATATCGGGTCAAAAATGTGAGCGGGGGATGCTACCGCGTGCGAACGTCGCCGAACGGAAACGAAAAGCCCGATCGCTTCTCGAACATTTTGTGTGAGAGATAGCGTAACCAGGTAACTACTCACGGTGAGGTAAGGGGAACCACCGCTATTGCGGCGGTGGTTCCTGATCAGATCCGCGAGAACTCACGTGAGCAATCCCATAGACATCCTTCAAAATACGAAAGCCAGTGCACTTGAGGCCGCAAGGCATCACTAGCGAAGCGTGCTATTGAGGGGCGGGTGCCGTGTCGATGGACCCCCCGGTTGGGGGAAGAGGGGCATTGGGGTCTGAAAGTGCCTGCGGTGGAACCCCGTTGGGCTAATCCCGTATGACAAGTGATGTGTGGCTATCGATGGGCATGGCTCGGCCTTGTCGATGATGGCGATCGCACCTAAACGCCAGGAGTTAGCGATAACCTCAAGCGGCTAGACGGACCGACCGCGAGCACTCAGGTGGCCGGCGGTCGTTTGAGCGAGAAACGTGTCACTTTTGATGGAGACTATATGAAAAAGACCTTAGCTCTAATAGCCCTCGTTCTGATTGGCGTGCGGCCAAGCTGCGCGGATGTAGATTCACTCAGCATTCGCTACGGAGGGGGGTGCCTTTCAGGTAACGCCAGCGGCAATTGTACGATACGAGTCAGTGCTGAGGGAACTGACCTCGATACCGAGGGGCTCTGGATCTACACCGGCAAAGATAGGAATTCCCTGACTCGTCTCTCGCCTAGAGTGCGGCCATTGAGCGCCGATGGGTTGGCGACGTACCGGGTCAAAAACGTAAGCGGTGGGTGTTTCCGCGTGAGAACGTCGGCAAATGGGAACGAAAAGCCTGACCGCTTCTCAAACATCCTGTGTGAGCGGTAGAGGCACGGGGTCATCTGCAGCAGGGAACCACCAACGATAGAGTGGTGGCCCCCCTGCGTGCACTAACCTCAGGTGATGCATGAGCTCATCCCGACCAGCTCTGATTGTCTCAGATCTCAGTTGTGCCTAACCACCCTTGCTGCTGCTGAGCGCGGGTGAGCATTGTGGGATGCTTCCCCGCCTAGCCGGCTAAAGCCGAGACTCAATCTCAAGGTCCCGCTCCGCTGAGAGGTCCTTCGCTATCGTTTGAGAGACCGCTCTCTCCACATTTTTAGACACCATATCCCGCAGGTAGCCAAGGAGGCGTGGTTCGGCGATGAGTACCAGACTGGAGAATTGATGGGTGGAGCGCGCGTGATCGAGGAGATCGCACACCTCACGATAAAAGTCCTTGAGAGCTCGCTCCTTTGGGGATTCCTCGGTCGAGTACGCCGGTCGACCTCGAAATCGGTTGTCATCGGCGGCTCCGGCTTTGTCGCTCACAAGATCCTGATTCTTTAATCTTCCGAGCGGATTTCCTATGTCCCGCTCCAGTTTCAAGTGCGCGCGGCCAACGCGACTAAATATCCGCACCTCATCTCGACTCGCTACGACTATCCACGTTGTTTCCATCGCGTTCCTCCTTGAGTTTCCGTCTTACGACACCGCTTCTAGGGGCAGTATGAACCCTCTCTATCCGATCAAGGGTGACGCGCATCACCACGGCAGTATCATTTGAGGGGGTTATGGCACGCAAAAGGGAGGTGAAACCCTGGAATACTGGCCCCATATAAGACAAACTAGGGATCGATGAGCGCGATCCTTCTCTCAACCTTAAATGCCAAGTTCATCCACGCCTCGGTGGGATTGCGTTACCTGTACGCGAACATGGGCACGCTTCAATCGGAGACCAGGATCGTCGAGTTTGAGGCGTCCCAACCCGCTCGCGAGATTGTTGAGAGTATCCTTGAACATAACCCCAGGATCGTCGGCTTCGGCGTCTATATCTGGAACGTGACCAAAACGCGGGAGGTCATCTCCTTCCTAAAAAAGATCAGACCCGAGCTTATCGTTGTCATCGGTGGGCCTGAGGTGAGCTTCGAGTATGAGCACCAACCGATAGTTGCGCTCGCCGACTATTTGATTACCGGAGAAGCGGATGTCGCCTTTCGAGATCTCTGTCGTGAGCTGATGGATAGCCGCAGACCAGCTGAGAAGGTGATCAACGCGGGCCTCCCGGCGCTTCCTGAATTGTCGTTGCCCTATCAGTACTACACCGATCAGGATATCGCGAATCGTGTAATCTACGTCGAGGTTTCTCGAGGGTGTCCCTTCACGTGTGAGTTCTGCCTCTCCTCGATCGATATTCCGGTTAGGCAATTCGATCACCTTAGGGTGCTCGATGAATTGGACGCGCTCTACAAACGTGGAGCCCGTACCTTCAAGTTCGTCGACCGAACCTTTAACCTTAATATCCGTACCTCATTGACCATCCTCAATTTCTTCCTCGAGCGGATGGAGCCTGGGCTCTTTGTTCACTTTGAGATGGTACCCGATCGCTTTCCGCAGCAGTTACGAGAGGTCGTCGCCAAGTTCCCTTCGGGTAGCTTGCAGCTTGAGATAGGCGTACAGACCCTCAATCCAGAGGTAAGCGCCAATATTAGTCGCCGCCAAGATGTCGTAAAGCTCAAGGAGAATATAGCTTTCCTGAGAGCTGAAACGTCCGCCTATCTTCATATCGATCTGATAGTAGGTTTGCCTGGTGAGTCGGTTGCTAGTTTCGGCGAAGGATTTAACCAGATCGTGGCGCTCAATCCTCACGAGATACAGGTCGGTATCCTCAAACGATTAAGGGGAACGCCGATTAAACGACACGATGATCCGTACGTGATGAAATTCGCGGATGAGCCACCCTATGAGATCCTGCAGACGAAGGATGTCACCTTCAAAGAGCTTCAGCAGATGGGGCGGTTCGCCCGGTACTGGGATCTCGTGGCGAACAGTGGGAACTTTCTTGAGTCGAGAGCGCTCGTGCTGCAAGCTGGCGCCACTCCCTTCGACGCGTTCTTCTCCTTTAGTGAGTGGTTGTTCTCAAAGGTGGGGCGTCGGGCCTCTATTAATCTTAAGACCCTCAGTGAATTAGTGTTTCAGTATCTCTGCAAGCGGAGTGGTGGGGATGTCGTAACGATTGGGGCGATAGTCGCGCGGGATTATTGCCGAGGTGGGCGTTCGGACCTCCCAAAGGTGCTTCATCCATACGCTGAGGGAACGCAGGCCCAGGTGGATAAGGTACTCTCCTTGAAACGGCAGCAACGGGTGATAAGCGGATAGAGCTGGCGCTCTATTAGCCAAAGTCTCTCACGCGAGGGCATCGAGCGCCGGACCGTCTCGCCTAGCGTTTGTCGTTACCCGAGTTGGCGCATTCCCTCACCGTGATCGCGTAGCTTTCACAGTTATCTTTTCCAGCCTTGGGGCAGATTGAAACTGTCTGAGACTCAGATAGTCCCCAAGAGGCAAAGTGGTCGCGGTCCCTTTGCTCGCGGACCATTTTGACAAAGTCTGAAGGGGCTGCCCGCGATAGATCGCCGAGGAAGAATACGTACAACAATTTCTTGCACGGTGTTCCAAGCGACGGCGGCGGGTCCGACCATGTGGACAAGGAGCGGCACAGCCCTCGAACTTCAGGATGTCGCTCGGCTATGGCCATGTTGATGGGGCCATACCTTCCATTCCACGCCTCGGGGCGCAGAGAGAGGCAGACAGCCTTGGATACTCCATAACGTTTCACCGCGGTATAGAGGGCGTCAGTAAGGATACGTATCTCAGTGGTCGATCTAACCGAGACAAAGTGGCCGCGAGGTAGGAGTTTTTCGACAAGCATGCGAGGTTGGGCCTTAACAACCGTCGGGTTCGCCAGAACTCCTTTTGAGAGAGCGGACAGCTGCGCACACGTGCCTATCGTTAGCACCAAGGTCAGGACGAATCGGGGAGCGATGGAGGAACAGGCGATGATGATCGCGGCAACAAGGATGAAGGCCTCGACTGTGTAGTAACGCACGTCTCCGTTTCGAAAGAGGAACGCTATCAGGGGGTGAGGGATGACGAGCAGGTAGAGCATCAAGAGGTCGAATGGTTTGTTTCTGCGATTCGACGCTACTCCGCGAATCCGCCTCTGAACCCCCAGTAGGGCTATAACCACTAGCAGCGCAAGTAAGAGAGGTCCGATAAACGCTACATATAGATCACGGGCGAATGCTAGGGGGGCCGTTAAAGGATCCGAGAGATGCGAGAATTTGTGTTGTCCGACCGCCCAAAAGACCGATTGCTCAAGCCATCCACGCATATCGCTCACATAGGGAATGAGCCACACGGTTGGGAGAAGTAGAGCCAGCCCGAACCCGACCGCAAAAGCTCGGTTTCCATCTTTGGCCCGAAGCAAGTAGCCGATGAAAAGAAGAAGCACAGTAAGCGCGGTCGCAAGTCCAGCGCGCGAACCTTGCGTTGAGGTCGTGTATACTACCAGAGTTGTTACTGTCACGACGGAGAGTTGCGCCACGGCACACATGAGGTCCCTAGCTCTAACGTTCTCACGCTTGTAGGCGCGGTGTATAAACGCGATGGCAGGCAACGCGAGGACAAGCGTTGTCTCTACGGGACGGATACACGCACAGAGACCAAAAGCGACCATTCCAGCGATAGTGTGACGCTTGTCGCGAAGGTAGTCTGAGTGAACAAGATGAAAGAGCCCCGCCATGCAGGCCACGGCATACGGCAACTCAGATTGGTAGGTCGTTGTTGATATGAGAAGCCACGGCTGGGTACTCAAGAACCAAAAAATCGAAAGGCGCAGCGCCCCTGGTGGAAAAGCGCGTGTGAGCCACACATACAGATAGACCAGGAAAATGCTAAAAAGCGCTATATTGGTTACTGCTTGAGCCTTTTGAGTGTCTCCGTGAGTTAGCAGTAATCCTCCAAGTAAGGGTAGGTGGGCGGCCGTCTGCCGCCTGTTCCTGAGCGTGAATACGGTCTCAAGGGCATCAGCCGGATTCGCGTTTATAATGCGCGAGTGTATCCCAAGGGCGAGCTGGGAGTAGGAGACACTGTCACCGGAGGAGTAACGCTCCCTTCCTGGGCCAGAGTGATACCACGTCACCCACAGGAGAGCTGGCAAGACGCTAAGCACAAAGAGACAAAGCTTCTTAATGGTGATCCGGCGGGGGCGTATCTCAGGGGAGGAGCTCTCGTTCATTTGAAAACTTGATCTGCAATACGGCAATCACCTCATTTGCGGCGGTAACACCTGCCCATTCTCTTTGTCCAGGTGGAGGACGACCTAGCTATACCGAGAACAGTACCCACTTAGTCGAGCTTGTCGCAAGGGGGCTTTGATGAGATGGGTGGTCGGACCTTACCCATCCTCCGTTGACTACCCAAGAGAGGATGGCTTCGTTGAAAATTCGTCTACTGCTCAAGGACTCCGCAGCAGCGCGCGGATTTTTGTCCCTCCATGATCCGTGTGGTATCCTCTTCCGGAATATACCCCCAGAACCTTATGGACCAGCCTCGACGAGAGCCTACCTCCCACACGCTACTTGAGGTCTCCTATCCGGAGGCTCTGCCTATTACGGAGAAGCGCCGAGAGATCGTAGAGGCTATCCGAGCGCATCAGGTTATCATCGTCGCGGGAGAGACCGGATCAGGCAAGACCACCCAGATTCCGAAGATGTGTCTTGAGGCTGGACTTGGTCTGAAGGGGCAGGTTGGCTGCACACAACCTCGGCGAATCGCCGCGCTCTCGGTGTCTCGTCGTATCGCGGAGGAGCTCAACGTTACATGGGGAGAGGAGGTCGGTTGCAAGATCCGCTTCTCGGACAAGAGCAAGCGGCATACCCGAGTAAAGGTTATGACCGATGGAATCCTGCTGGCTGAGACTCGTAGCGACCCGCTCCTCTCCGCATATGAGGCTCTCATCATCGATGAAGCTCATGAGCGGTCGCTGAACATCGATTTCCTCCTTGGCTACCTAAAAACGCTCTTATCGAAGCGGCCGGACCTCAAGGTTATCATCACCAGCGCGACGATCGACACGGAGCTCTTCTCGAAGTCGTTTCATGGAGCTCCGATCTTCGAGGTATCAGGACGGCTCTTTCCGGTAGAGGTCCGCTATCAGCCTCTCGAGGTTGACGGGGACGAGGAGGAACTCTCCTACGTTGATGGAGCGGTGAATGCGGTCGAGGAGGTTGTGGCCGAATCTCGCGACGGAGATATCCTCGTCTTTATGCCAACGGAGAGGGATATCCGTGAGTGTTGTGAACGTCTTTCGGGACGGTTCGCGAACGGTATCGAGGTCCTTCCCCTGATGGGAAGTCTCTCAGCAGGGGAGCAGGAGCGGGTCTTTCGTGTCTCTAACAAGCGAAAGGTTATCGTCTCAACCAACATCGCTGAGACATCTTTGACCCTTCCACGGATCCGCTACGTGATCGATTC
>JAIXPR010000206.1 GCA_027486155.1 Pseudomonadota bacterium
CACTTCCACGACTCCCTCAAACCTCATCTTCAAAGAAAGAGGGCGAACTCGTGCTTGCGGCCGGAGGCAAGGACTCCTCGCTCACCCTTGAGATGCTGAAGAGATTTGAGCCAAACCTGCGTCGAGAAACCCTAATCTTAAATCCCTCGCGATCGGCGAGTGAGAGTATCACCATCGCTGGGTACGCTGAGCCGATCATCGTTCGCCGTACTATCGATACACAGCTCCTTGAGTTGAACGCTCATGGCTACCTGAATGGACATACGCCGTTCTCAGCATACCTGGCCTTTCTCGGCACCATGATCGCTGAGATGCACAACCTCGCCTCGGTCGTTGTCTCGAACGAGCGCAGCGCGAGCGAAGAGAATACGATCTTCCACGGATTACCCATCAATCATCAGTACTCAAAGGGGAAACGATTCGAGCGACGGTTTCGGACATACGCGACCGAGCATTTTCCTGGATGCGCCTCGTATTACAGCATCATTCGCCCCCTCTATGACCTCCAGGTGAGCGGTCTGTTCGCGAAGCTCGCGCCTCACCACCTGCGATCGTTCAGAAGTTGCAACGTCGGGCAGCGTGATGACAGATGGTGTGGGAGGTGTCCGAAGTGCGCATTCGTCTCGCTCACCCTGGCACCGTTTATCTCAGCGAACGAACGTGCCTCGATCTTCGGCACAGAACTTTTCGAGGTGCCGGAGATATTGTCTGCGATCGAGGAACTCACTGGCGTACGCGACCATAAACCACTTGAGTGTGTAGGGACCTTGGGGGAATCCCGAGATGCCCTCGTGTTGACCCTTGACCAGTACGCCCGAGAGGGGATTACCGCTCCACCTGGATTAGTGGCGATTGGTGCACAGCTTCGGCAAAAGGCATCCCTTCCTACGCTTGAACACGCGAGAGCGACCCTCGCCGAATGGAGTAATGACCACGAGCTTCCCTCTGAATATTCAAAAAAATTGAAGGGCCTTCTTAAGGAGCTTATGTGAGCAATCCTGAGCTTCACGGCGATTCATTTCTTATCGTGGGCTTTGGGCGAGAGGGTCGAAGCGTACTCGACTATCTTGGGCGTCGACATCCTAACGCTCGCATAGGGATCGCGGACCAGAACACACACAACGCGACCGCTGAAATACCCCATAAAACAGAGCTTTTTACGGGCCCAGACTACCTCGCCTCCGCCCACACCTTTACTACCGTCATCCGCTCTCCCGGGGTAAGCATCAGAGCGATTACACCTTTCCTTGGCGAAAGAACTCACGTGACATCGGCAACGAACCTCTTCTTCGCCGAGTGTCCGGGCAAGATCATCGGCATCACAGGCACGAAGGGAAAGAGCACCACATCGTCTCTCACCGCTTCCATCCTTAGTCAGATCTTCCCTGATGTTCGATTGGTGGGAAATATCGGCACACCGATGCTTAGTCACCTCGATGGCGCTGCCTCAGACACGGTCTTTGTCGTTGAGCTCTCAAGCTACCAACTTGAGGATCTTCGACGCAGCCCTCACGTCGCGATACTCCTCAACATCGTACCGGAGCACCTCGATTACCACGGGGGATTTGACGCCTACACCGCGGCTAAGGCGAATATCGCGCGGCATCAGAGCGCTGAGCGATTACTTATTACTCATGAGACAAATCAACTCCTGAAAAACGTGACCAGGGGCTTTCAAGGGAACCAGCTCTATTTCAGAGAAGATCTGAGCGCCTCAGCCACCGCCTACGTCGAAGATGGCACGATCGTCATTCACAAGGACGGCACCCGTGCGCCGATCATGCGAACCGATGAGCTTCCGGTTATCGGCCCAGGTAATCTTCAGAACGCGCTCGCCGCTATTACCTGTGGCGTTGCCTTGGGTGGCTCATCGGCGCAGATTCGAGAGGGCTTACGCTCCTTTAAACCTTTAGAGCATCGACTTGAGTTTGTCGCTACTCGACACAGCATCTCGTTTTATAACGATTCCCTCGCCACCATTCCGGAGGCGCTCGTGCACGCGCTCGTAGCGCTTGGTGACAGCGTAGAAACGATCATCGCTGGCGGGTTCGACCGGGGAGTCGACATGAGCCCTGTCGGGCCGGCGTTAGCGGCTTCTCAGGTCAAGAACCTGATACTCTTTCCAACGACCGGCGAGAAGATATGGGATGCCGCGGTGGCGGCAGCGCCTCAGCGGGACTACAAACGCGTGGATGTGCAATCAATGACAGAGGCGGTTCAAGCGGCATACGACCTAACCGCCGAGGGAAAGATATGCGTGATGTCCCCCGCCTCATCCAGCTTTTCTGTGTTCAAGGATTATCGGGATCGAGGGGAGCAGTTTCGAGAGGCGGTGCGGCGACTTTCGCCTTCGCGACGCGGGTCCGCTTCGCCCGCCTAAGCGGTTATGATGCGGTCATCGCTTCAGCGTGAGGGCTAAGGCTGCGCCCACCAAGCAGAGACACCAGACGTCGGACCAGGTCCGGGCCGTGCGTATCGTGCACAGAGCTCGAAACCCGTGCCGCTAACCCGGTGGACACTAAAAGCGGCAAGCTCATCCTTCCAATTCCGCTGGTCATGGTGGCGGACGTTAGTCGCGTGAATCCTCGAACATCCCGGATCCTATCCTCGCGCTCCAACTCATACGCACGGAGAACGGTGTCGGGGGCGAGCTCACCGAGCCCACGCGTAACGAATTGAGCCGCTAATCTTCCAGTAAGGAGGGCGTGTGCCATACCAAACCCGGCGCACGGGTCAAAAGTTTCACAGGCATCCCCGACGACATAGGCGCCATGAATACTCGCGCCACGGTAGTACGTGTTGATTGCTCCGCAACTGAGTGGTGCATACATTGGCTCGAGCGAGACACCGATCATCTCGGCTATAGCGTCGACTCGTACTCTCAGGGACCGCTCTTGGGCGAAAGGTTGTATCAGGGAACGATCTCCAAGCGCCGAGACATTAACCACGCCGTTGGCGAGGGGGGTTAGGTAGATCTCTCCTCCCCGAACCAACACGGTGTGAACCTTGGATAAAAGCTCACCGCGGACGAGTCCCCAACTTGAGCTCGTGCCGAGGCGAGGCAAGCGAGGCGCGCGCACCGTTCGTCCCAGGGAGCGAATGGTTGGGGAAGCGGCACCATCCGCCACAATGAGCGTACCTCCGACGAAGTCACACCCGCGCGCTCGCACCTTACAATGCCCTATCCTGCTCTCCACGACCGAGGCCTTGCCACCTAGAACGATATCTATCGAAGGGAAGCGCGCCGCGTAGGAGATGAGTCGATTATCAAGCTCTATGCGCGAGATCCCGACGAGACCCGCCTCATCGGGAATCTCAAGGGAACGCGAGCCGTGAAAGATTCGATAGCCATCTAGGGGGCGATGCTCGCAGGAAAGTTCGTTAAGGGAGCATCCGGCGGCGGTGAGCTCCGCTTGACCACGAGCGGACAATCCCTCGCCACACGGTTTGCGTCGCGGAAAGCTCTCTTTGTCGATGAGCGTGACGCGCAATCCCGCTCGAGCCAACTCAATGGCCGCCATCGAGCCAGCGAGAGAGGCTCCGATAACGATAACCCGTCCTTCCTTTCGAGGTGTCGCGCTCATCGCCGTCCAAAGAGGTCACGGGGAATGAATCTCCCCTTCTCTCCCATTACATCCCGATATCCGGAGACGCGAAAGAGGTGCGACTCCTCTAAAGGAATTCTACGCGCAAGCACCAAGGCGTTCAAAACTGAAAAGATGAGCGAGGTCCACACCGCTCCTCCAACGAGGGGCAGGGTCGCCAGCTCGATGATGACAACCAAGTAGTTAGGATGCCTAATAAAACGATACGGCCCATGAGAGACGAATCGTGGTCCATCATGATCGGTTGTGACAACGGAGATATTCCAGAACTCTCCGAGCGTCCGGAGCGCCCAAAATCGCAACACCTGCGCCAGCAGAAAAGCGCCCGCGGCGAACCATGCAACGCCCGCGGGGATCGCCGATGGGAAGCTCGATACCTCCACCAGCATGGCTACGTACCAGAGGGAGTGCATCCCCACCATGCAACGCACACCAGCGGAGGTCTCCTTCTCCGAGAAGCCGCTAGACTTCATTCGATGCTGATTGCGTCGAGATACGAAGAGCTCACCGAGGCGCTCAACGACACAGTACGCAAAGAGCGTCCAGAACAACGTGGTCATTAACAACACTCAAAGAGATTAAGCTGGAGCGTTAATCCCGGTCCCACACCGAGCATGACCATTGTATCACCGACGTTGTATTCCTGATCGTCGAGGAAGCCCTTTAACGCGAAGAGAATAGACGCCGATGACATATTGCCGTGATCTCGCAGGCTCTCCCAACTCCAGCGGGTTTGTTCTCGCGATACCGAGAGGGTCTCCTCGAGACTGGAGAGGATCTTGGCCCCTCCGGGATGAAAGAGCCACCAGCGAACGTCCTGCGAGGAAAGCCCCTTATTCTTGAGGAAGGTCGTGATCGCTGGAGGAGCGGCCGCGAGAAGCGCTTGAGGAATCTCTCGGTCCAATCGGAGGTGAGTACCATCATCGAAGATGTCGTATCCCA